>NZ_JAPQKZ010000003.1:0-288478 GCF_027257075.1 Bacteroides sp. LFL-34
ATAGTTTCCATTTTATGTACTTTTTTGCGGTTCATCCTAGGATCTTCTATTTGTTTACAAAGGTCAATTATGCCAATTTTCATGTTAGTTTATGTTTTAATATATCTTATAAAGATAAGAAAAACAATCGATATAAACAAATGATAGTGTATTAATAATCAGTAGTATAGCAAAGAAATAACAAAGGAGAATATAGTAAAAAATATAATGCGTCTGCCCTGGTTCACTAGAGTAGAAAGATCTGTCTACTAGAGTGAAAAGAACCGTTCACTCTAGTGGAACGAACTAGCTGGTAGTTAAATAATAAAAGAATAAAGGCAAGATACACTAAGCGCATCAATTACATAATATATAAACAACCATTAAATTAGAACAAAGATGGCAATACAATTCGAGTTTTATAAGAATCCCCAACCGGAGAAAGAAGGAGAAGAACCTAGTTATCATCCACGGGTAGTCAACTTTCAACATGTGACTACTCAAAAATTGGCAAGAGAAATCCACATGGCAACCACTTTCGGAAAAGCGGAAGTAGAAGCCATGCTAATGGAATTGAGCAGATGCATGGGCAACCACCTATGCGAAGGAGAACGAGTACATCTGGATGGGATCGGCTATTTCCAGATTACATTGCAAGCGACCGAACCCGTGCACTCGCTTACCACCCGTGCAGATAAAGTGAAACTAAAATCCATTAACTTCCAGGCTGACAGGAATTTAAAGAGTTTGTGTATGAGTAGTCACTTACGACGTTCGAAATACAAGCCACATTCGGCTTCTCTTTCAGAAGAAGAGATCGACAAGAAACTCACTGCCTATTTTGCAACCCATCCTGTATTGACCCGTAGTAATATGCAGTCACTCTGTTGTTTTACCCAAAGCATGGCCAGCAGACAGATTCGTCGTCTAAAGGCACAAGGAAACTTACAGAATATAGGTAAACCCACACAGCCTATTTATGTACCAACTCCGGGGCATTATGAGAAATGATTTCAACGGGTATGAGAAATAAGCCAAATTAAGGTCTATTTGTGAATAAAGCTATGAGAAACACTAAATTTAAAATCATTTCTCATAGCTTACACCATTAACAATCTGACACTTAGGTCATATTTATGAGAACATGAGAAATGAATATTTTATATCCA
Source organism: Bacteroides sp. LFL-34 (assembly GCF_027257075.1). Classification (NCBI taxonomy): domain Bacteria; kingdom Pseudomonadati; phylum Bacteroidota; class Bacteroidia; order Bacteroidales; family Bacteroidaceae; genus Bacteroides; species Bacteroides sp. LFL-34. The sequence goes on from NZ_JAPQKZ010000003.1 coordinate 1,149, forward strand.
TTTCAGAGGCGCATCAATTCTCCACCAACCACTTTTCTATATTTCTTGTTTCAACACTAAAGTTAACGCCAATCTTGAAAAGTTTCCGCGAATCCGTTGCAAACGGACGAGCATAATGTTTATCCTCTATCTGCCGCAAAGCTTCTTCCGCCGTACCATTCAATTTAAATTCCATGATGTAGATAAATTTATCGGTCTGCAATACCATATCCACACGGCCCTCACTCGTATGATATTCCGCTTTTACATAGAAGCCTACCAGTTTACACACGATATATAGTACATTCTGATAATGTAATTCCAATTCGCGTGCTAGTTCATAAGGAATATCCGAAAAGAAACTTTGCAGACGGCGGAAAAAAGATTCGTAATCACCAGCACGTACCTCACGAACAAATTTTTGGATTTCAAAGGGAGATTCCACTTTATTGACGTTCGCATAATAAGGAAGCAGAAAACGGATAAATCCTTCCTCCACTTCACGATTAGGAAAACCTAAACGGTAAATACCAAATTCTTCATCATATCCCTTAATGGTGAGATATCCGCTCTGATAAATCACCGGAATAGGATTGGTAGATTCAGAATCCATACTGTTCAGTACCTGTTCATCGGTTTCTTCATGGGCCATCCGATGAAGGTCGTAATGGTGTTTCTTCAGCAATTCCACCAAATAAGTGGGAGTACCTGTTTCAAACCAGTAGCTTTTAAACTCATTCCTATCAAAAGCTAAAAGCAGACTGAAAGGATTGTACATTCCTTTGGAATTGTGCGTGAAATGATAGCCATCATACATTTCTTTCAACCTGGCACATATCTCTTCATACGTCACTCCCTGCACATTGGCAAATTCATGAAGTTCGGCATCCAGATTATCGTATAGCTCCTGTTCGCTCACACCACAAATATCTATATACTTATTCCACATTGAAATGTCATTCAGGTTATTCAAATCACTGAACACACTGACTTTACCGAACTTGGTAACTCCCGTCAACAAAGCAAACTTGATACACCCATCCTGACTTTTCAATGCGCCGTAGAAGGCTTTCAATGTATTGCGGAAACTCTTTTGCAAAACATCATCACCAATAGCCTGTAACATCGGCTTATCATACTCATCCACTAGGATCACCACACTTTGCCCCTCTTGCTGACAGGCACGCCTAATAATCCCCTCAAAACGCATCGCTAAAGATTTATCCGAGGGCTCTTCGCCATATATCTTCTCCCATTCCACCAACGCCCCATTCAGTTTATTCTCCAAACTTTCCGGAGTATCGTATTTTTCCGTATTAAGATCAAGATGTAATATAGGATATTTTACCCAATCTTTTTCCAGCTTCTCCATAGCCAGCCCTTCAAAGAGTTCCTGCTTTCCTTGAAAGTAAGCTTCAAGCGTAGAAATAAGCAGACTTTTGCCAAAACGGCGCGGCCGACTTAAGATATAGTAACTCCCGGTTTTCACCAATTGATAAATCAATGCCGTTTTATCAATATAAAAATAGCCACCTCTACGGAGTTTCTCAAAATTCTGTATACCAATAGGGTAAATCTTGCCACCCATATTTCAATCTGTTTAAGTTCACATCGTACAAATATACATATTATCTCAATATAAAAAACCAAATGTCCAAAGAGGAATCACATTCCGCATCCCGTACTCAATATCATCTTTCACGATATACGCATTCTCCACATCATGCACCTGCTTCTGCGATTTATTCTTCCCACCTACTTCAAAGGTATAACCACCTATTGTAAAATCAGAGACCTCTGATGTAGTTACCGGACGTACAACTCACAAAGTAGAAAGAAATTAAAAATGAACGATAAGAAGAAATGCCTAAGGCGATGCTTCCGCATCGCTGCACACGAATATAAGGATTTTTATTACAATAACAAGCGATAAACAATATTTCTTAAATGAAAAGCCGTGCTCCACTCAACATAAAGTGACACATTTTACCTAATAGATTAGTGACTGAAGCATTTTTTTATCACAGCAGTATCGCAATAAATATAGCTTCTCTGAGAATTTATAATAATGACTAGGCTTTCGATTATTCTCATTAATAATATAATTCATAGTTTGAAGATTGTTCTTCTCTAAAACTCTTCTTTCTTTTGCTGACACTGGATAACTTACTATCGGCAGACAGTTTTTCCATTTTGTGAAAAATATTCGTGCATTAGTCAGCCATTCATTATCTAGCTTTGAATTACTAATGTGCTCTATTAGAATATCATATACACATAATGATTTCAGTCCCAGCATATAAACCTGCAATGAGATATCAAGATCATAAAAATGAAATCCTTTGTAATTTATTTCATCAAATCTTATTTTATCAAAAACAGATTTCCTCATGCAAAAAAAACATCCATCCACTGCTACCACTTCTATGGCATTCGCATCTGCAATGGGTTTAAAGCAAGTATTATAAGTAATGGTTGGATCAGCTCTATTAGTGTCAATAGAATACTGGCAAATTGCATCCTTTCCTGCATCTGTACTTCCAGGTCCCCACCAAATACCCGGTATTTGACTAATAAAACGTGGTCCAGAAATTCCAATAAGCCCTACTTTCAAATCTCTGAAATGATTTATCAGAAGCTTTCCCCAATCACTAGTGTAATATAAAATATCTTCATGCATAAAACATAGAAGTGGATATTGGCTCCTTTTGACCCCTTCGTTATAAGCACTAAATATATCATATTGACTTTTACTGTTATCAATACATATAATCTCATGAACAACCCCAACCGTATTCTCAATATTATCCTTCAATTCCTTAGAGATGGATTGAAACCTACTGCATATTATAATAGAAATCATATTTATTCAAATCAATTTTATATATTAAGATACTTTTATACGAATATCTCTAATTCATAAAAAAATAGTTCACAAAACTAAGGATAAAATCCTGTAAGGACAAACTTAGATTTAAAAAAATAAAAAACTCCAGACTTCCAAAGCTAACAGATAAATATAGAATGTAGATCATCCATCCTTAACTCTTCGAATTCAATTCTTCAGGAAAGAAAATCCTAACATATCACAATTATTTATCAAAACGTCTTAGTAAAAGTTTTTTTTGCTTATTTTTGTAAGATACAATACAATTCTAACAGTTTGGCAAGGACTATTGTATAACTTACAGTTATGATAGCTTTGAGAAACATATTAGTATAATTTATTTTATATATTCTATAAATTATGAAATGTTATATTTGTTTGACAGACTCTATTGTCAACAGAAAAGATTACTTTAACATGTTAAAGGTAACCTTAATTAGTGCTCGTAAAAACACATCTCTTCGATTAATTTGCCTATATGATGGTAAAATTGGCGATCCTGTTTACAACTTACTAAAAGATTTTAAAGTTGAGATCATCATCCATGAATTACCATATAAAAAGGAACTAATGGAAATATATTCTCACGAATGGATGGAAACAGAACTAGGAAAAGATATAGAATATAGTCGAATATTCGGCACATTCATGAGAATGGAGATTCCTATAATAGAAAAAGAAGACGAATATGTATTATACACCGATATGGACATAATCTTTAATGATGATATATTACTGAAAGATCTACCTCATCCTGCTTATTTAGCTGCTGCTCCCGAATTTGAACGCGATACAAAAAGAATGAGTTATTTCAATGCTGGAATATTAGTCATGAACATCCAAGGAATGAGAATCAAATATCAGCAATTTGTAGAGATGATGAAAAAAAGGCAAAGATCTACTTCAGGACTTTTTGATCAAGGGTACTTAAACGAGCTGTGTTTCAAGGACATGGAAATTTTACCTATTGAATATAACTGGAAACCGTACTGGGGAATTAATGGGAATGCTAAGCTTATCCATTTTCATGGAATGAAACCATGCAGCAACCTCGAAGAAGCAGGATTTGACACCAGAGAATCATTCTTTCGGACTATATTTGACAATAACAGTCAAGGCTATGCAGGGTATATATACTATTTTATTCTCTTTTTTAATTACCTAGGTCAAAAACAAGACCAATGGTTATGCTATCATTTACAATACATCCTTGACCTATATAAAAAACCTTTAATAGCCCTTGCACAAAAAACAGACTATAAACCAAAATACAGAAAATACAAACGTCTATACTCAATATTCGTAAGTATCTCTATACTATTAGCAATTCTACTACTTACTGCTTTATTTTTAGTATAATCAATATAAATAACACTCTCAAATGGACAAAACCGAAGGTCTAAAATTAAAACAATAAACATGAGAATTGGTATATTATATGTTTGCACTGGAAAAAACTTGCAAAGATACAGAGTAAGAACTATAGAAAAAACGGGGTTCACCGAATGCTTACTACCCATTTGCAAGACACTCATGACCAGAAATAAATAGAATTTACTTTTAAAAAGCTCCTGCTACCGGTAATTCACAGAAAATAAAAACACCTCAAACAAATAATATAAAATAAATCTTTATATATTTGCCAATAATATGAATCAAAGCAATAAATAAAATGAGAATTGGTATATTATATATCTGTACTGGCAAATATGACATTTTTTGGAAAGACTTTTATCTAAGCGCAGAACGTTATTTTATGCAAGACCAATCTTTCATTATCGAGTATTATGTATTTACTGATAGTCCTAAACTATATGACGAAGAAAACAACAAACATATTCACCGGATCAAACAAAAGAATTTAGGATGGCCTGACAACACATTAAAACGTTTCCATATATTCCTTCGTATCAAGGAACAGTTAGAGCGAGAAACCGACTATCTATTTTTCTTCAATGCCAATCTCTTATTCACCAGTCCTATTGGCAAAGAAATTCTACCACCATCAGATAGTAACGGATTACTAGGAACTATGCACCCTGGATTCTACAATAAACCGAACTCCGAATTTACATACGAGCGAAGAGATGCTTCTACTGCCTATATCCCAGAGGGAGAAGGTCGATATTATTACGCTGGAGGGCTTTCAGGTGGATGTACAAAGGCCTACTTGAAACTCTGCACAACAATTTGCTCATGGGTTGACAGAGATGCCACAAACCATATAATACCAATTTGGCACGACGAATCTCTAATCAATAAATACTTTTTAGATAATCCACCAGCTATTACATTGTCCCCTGCATATCTATACCCAGAAGGTTGGCTCCTTCCTTTTGAACCAATAATCCTCATTCGAGACAAAAATAACCCCCAATATGGCGGGCATGAATTATTGCGAAGAAAAAACTCTTTATGGGAAAGGATTAAGCTAATCTGCCAAAAATTTAAATCGGCTGATTAGTTATCCAATTTTTCTCTATTATAAAAATACAGAATTATGGAAAACTCCTTTCCACTGATATTCAACTTTATCATCACAAAGAATCACTATTTTATCTGCACTATCTCTCAATAAAGCACCATACTTTCCCAAAGTACCTTTACTTGTTATCTGATGTTTGCAATAAGCTATCAAAAACAAATCCATATACCCCTTATCTGAACCATTTATATCCACCACCTTGTAATTCTCATTTGCAAATTCAAGATAGGGAATAAGTTCTGATGCCACCCATTCCGGCTCATCTGAGAAAAAGTAAAAAAAAGGCATAACAGTCTCTTTTTCCATATAATCAACAGCCCTTTTAAAATAGCTCAAAGAAGCAGGCTTCCCATACGCTCGAACTTCAACACTTAAATCACCCCGTCGAACATGCACTGCTACAGGATTGATATTCTGTTTTATTTCTGACATTAACATTTTGCTACCCTCATCAAATATTTCAGATGAGATTCTATAAGTAGACATAAATGCGGGTACCCAAATATTTATCGGCAAATGATAATATCCACCTAAATAAATAGGGGGATTTTTTTCCAAAAATGAAAAATCATCTATCCATTCCGATGTATTATTCCCAACATAATAAAAATGTCTCTTATAATAGGAGATTTCGAACTCTGTTGCAATTGTCAGCCCCAAATAAGGAAACACTTTCAACAAATCAAAATTGCGGGCAAATTTATAATCCATGTCACTTCCCCATTCCTTATAAAAGGATAGATCATACACAACCTTACATCCATGCTTTCTAAAAAATTCTCCCAACAAATATTGGAGCATTTGAGAACAAATACCACCATCCATCAACACTACAACCTTAGGAGTAACTAAGCGAGCCTTCAACATTCTTTTATAACAACTTCTTTGCCACCTTCTAATAATACTCATTTCTTTATATCTTATTTTACCAACTATACTGCAACAGATTCAAATCCTCCAACCAGCTAGATTATAAGCGATAAACAATATATGCTTCATTTCTCAACGCCTTAATTTATCTGAGCACATTACAGTTTATGGCGCATATTATAATATCTAAGTTTCAAATCTCCCCAGAAACCTGATACTCTATAAGCATTCACAATCTTACGTTCTCTTTTTGACAAGTTGTTTATTAAACAAGGATAGGATTCCATTTCATTAACAAGCCGTTTCATTTCCTTCCTAATATCAGCAAAACGTTTCCAATAAATTCTTCTAAAGGCATTTTCAAGATGGAAATGAGCAAGTGCTTCCTTCATCTCTTCCCTCAACCCTTTTTTATCAATATAATTTTCAATCCATATTGTATAATTCACAAAGTCTCCATACTTTTTATCATCAAAAGTTGCTGGATGTGACATTGACGTATTGGTAAAATTATAGTCAATAATTATATAATCAACTGAAACGACTTTTTGTAAGTATAACAATAATTGTGTGGAAAGAACGACATCTTCACCAAATGATATATCTGGCCTTTCTATTTCATTCTGATATAATGATCGAAGATGAAATTTTGACCATACACACCAATAAGCCTTTTTTAAAAGAATATTTTTCAAAAACTCCACGCCTGACAACTCTACAAAATCAAAAAAAGTTGATTTATGAAACTCTCCATCATAGCAAAACATAAAAGGGGCCACTACCATATCCGCTTGCGTTTCCTCTGCTTTAGCAACCAGCCTAGTTATTGCATCCTCATGCATAATATCATCACTATCTAAATATTGGATATATTTGCCAGTAGCAATATCTATACCCGATTTACGCGCCTGCACTAATCCTTCGTTTTGTTTATTAAATACAACAATCCGGGGATCTTCAGCCGCATACGTCTTTATTATATCTAAACTATCATCTGTACTTCCATCATTCACTACAACAATTTCAAGATTAGTATACGTTTGATTAATAACACTCTGCAACGTTTTAGTTATCGAATTGTGCGCATTATAAACAGGAATAATAACCGAAACTAAAGGGTATTCTTTTTCCATTATATCATTTTTTAATTCTTTTTCTTGGCAAAGTGAGTCCAATAATAAATTGGCCAAAAATAAGTTATCTTACGTAATCGTTTATAATATTTAGAAGACAATTCTTTTCTTGACAAAAAACGCCATCTACTCAACTTGTTCCTCATATCTTTAATTTCAACAGGATACGACTGATGATTAGGATCCGTCATAAACCCTTGAAAATGATTAAAGCAATTTTCCACAATCACATTGACGGCATCAAGCCAATCTCTACCTTCAAACAACCGCCGCTCCTTTGCAAACTCCAATCTTGAATATTCAGCCAAGAAATAATGATAACGTTTTATAGGATTGATTGTATGGCAAATACTATCACCTCTCTGTATATAATGATAATAAGCAGCATCAATCCAAACTATTTTATCGCAAATACTTATCCAGCGATAAATAGTCGCATGATCCTCAAAAAACATACCTACAGGAAAGCGATAAGAATCAAAAAAAATCTTATCAAAAAGTTTAGTACAAGCTGAACTACTTACTCTCTCAAAAATAATATCTCGCTGAACATCTTGACTAGTACGTACATACACATTAGCTGTATTAGGATACATTTGTTCTATACGGCCATCTTCATACTCAAAGCAAAAGTTGCAATATACCATATAAACTTTGTTCTGTACCATGACTGACAACATGTTTTCATACATTGTCGGTTCAATATAATCATCGCTATCTATAAACCCAATATATGGAGCAGTCGCTATTTCAATTCCTGCATTACGAGCTATAGATAAACCTGCCTCATCAAGATGCAACACTTTTACTCTAGAATCAATATTAGCATATTCATCACAAATAGAAGGGGAATCATCGGTCGACAAATTATCCACTAATATGATTTCTATATCTTTCAACGTCTGATTACGTACAGACTCTATACAACGTCGCAAATACGGAGCTGTATTATGAACAGGGATGATAACGCTTACCGAGTATTGAGATTCCATATTTGAATATTCATTTTCTACTTGCAAAAATAAGGAATAATATCCATAGGAAGTATCTAAAAAGAGATTGTTTACAAATAGAGCAGAATTTCACGCTTGCAATTAATCATTATTAACAATACGTATATATAACTGAAAAGCCAAAAGAAAAAATTCTATGGGGTATTTTGCATTCAGCAACTTGCTAGTATAGTTTTCCATCACAAAAGTTTGCAAATACAATATTTAAACAAACTGAATGTGTATATTTGCAAAACCTAATTGATAGCAATAAAAATGAAAAAATTAGCAATTATTATACCAGCTTATAAACCACGTTTTTTGCAAGAAACACTTGATTCTATCGCTAAACAAAACAATCACGAATTTACCGTATATATTGGTGATGATGCAAGTCCCTACCCATTAGAGACCATAGTAGATCGTTACAAGAACAAGTTTGACATTATATATCATCGTTTTGAACAAAACATGGGCAAAAAAGACCTACCCGGTCATTGGGAACGATGTATATTATTGTCAGCAGAAGAACTTATATGGCTTTTTTCAGATGACGACTTAATGCCCTTTGACGGAGTAGCACGTATAATTCGAGCCTCACAAAAACATTCTGAAGGAAAATATATATTCCGTTTTCCTTTAGAAGTCGTTGACGAGTATGGTAAACTAAAGTATAAAAACCCTCCTTTTAAAACCGATTTAACTTCTGGATATGAATTCCTATTAGATAAATTATCTGGGAAAATTAGTTCTGCCGCCTGTGAGTATGTATTTAGCCGAACAGTATGGGAGCAAACGGGAGGATTTATTAAATTCCCTTTGGCTTGGTGCACCGATGATGCAACATGGGCTAAATTTGCAGAATTTACAGGAGGAATCATATCTTTACCAGGCAATCCTGTCAGCTGGAGAAATGCTGAAGGAGAGAATATATCAAACTCCACTCATTTCAATAAAGAAAAGATTAGAGCAACAATACTTTTCATGGAATGGATTAGTATAAACTACCATTCCCATCTTCACGAAAGAAAATTCAAAAAAGCAATCAAACGTTATATATATAAATTCCTACAGCATTCGCTAAAAAACGACTTTAGCTTACACGACCTTTTACTTTTATGCAACGCTCTAAGAAAACTCACACTAAATGTATCTTTGCTAGTTTTAGTTCATCATGTTGGGAAGAAAATAAAAAGGCAATTAACTCGCAATAAATAAATTGCCTTATATTTTTGAATTTAAGGAATACCCTTGCTAACAATATCCTTTAAGAATTTTACTATAATAACTGTAAACGGCCATACTCTTCAATTACTTCAATAGAGATGACAAGCTAACACAATAATTATCGATAGAAAACTGCTGTGCTTTTTTCAAAGACATTTTTTTTAACGAATTGAGCAACTCTCGATCATTTGCTAAGATCATAATATTCTTTATAAAATCATCGGGAGAAGAACAGAAACATGCATTAGTCTCATCGCAATAGTCCCGTATAGATCCAACATCACTAACCACCATCGCCAATCCTGTTGCCATTGAAGTACAAATTACATTACTTCCAATAGTATCCTTCATCACATTTAATGAAATATCAGAATCATTCATATAATGCTTTAATTCCGCCTCCGGAACATACCCCACCAATGTTGCATTCTTTAAACCTGAAAACAAATAATCAATATTCTCCCGCCCTTTGCATATATAAAAATGAATTTGCGGAAGTCTTGAAACAATATAAGCAATCTGTTCAAAGTCACGTGCCAAAGCACCCATTACTATTACCTTGACATCACCACCTCTGTTATAAAGATTTGCAGAAGGAGTATAATAATTATTATCGACATAATGAAAGGAAGTATAAACATTCTCTATTCCTAAATTATTGAGATAGCATGTCAAACTACTTCCCAATGTTACAATTTCTGTAACAAATCGCGAACTCTTCTTTATTTGTGCTTTCGAATATCGCCTTTCCAATTTTTCAGGAACAAGATGCACCATAGCATATATAGGTGCTTTAGGACATATAAAGCGTATTATTTTTGCAAACAATATTTGATATGAATCTCTATGTAAATATTCAGTAAGAACAAACTTATCTCCTGATTTATATGTCATTGCTAATTTAAGTGCCGTAAAAAGCACAGAGATTTTCTTCCCCTTTTTTCCCTTATCCAAAAAACGCCTACCCATATTGAAAGTATACATTTTATACAATTCAGGATTTCTTTTTTGAATATATTCATAAAGATACCTCATTCCTGTATGATTACCAGATGTTGAAGGCCAATCATAACAAATAATATATATCATATTATTAAAATTTAAATTAAAGAACAATAGTCTTAAACAATAGAGGAATTGCAGAATTTACATCAGTCCCATTATTTAGACAAACACAATATTCTGAACAAAGGTAATGAAAATAATCCAAAGTTTTATTCTAATGAAATTATTCTTTCTATATATAGGGCAAGCTCGGGATAAGAAATCAATAAAAAACGAAATAACTTTCATCATTACAAATATTAAAGTAACTTTGTAATCACCTAATATTATTTTGTTATTAATGATTGAAGAAAAGTATGTGCTTAATAACTCTCTCAATGCCTATTTATAATGTAGAAAAGTACATTGAACGTGCCTTATTATCTGCATTAAACCAAACCTATCAAAACTTAGAGATTTTGATAGTAGACGATTTAGGGCATGATAACAGCATGGATATAGTCTACCAACTTAAAAGCACACATCCTAGAGGTAACTGCATCCGTATAATTACACATAAAAAAAATCTTGGTTTGGGAGGAACAAGAAACACAGCAATTGAATCTGCTCAAGGGAAATATCTATACTTTATGGATAGCGACGATGCTATTGTTCCTGATTGCATTGAAACTTTATATAATATTATTTCACACGAGAAAGTAGACTTTGTAGCAGCCGGAATCAATCAAATTGATGAGAATGAAAATTCACTCAAAATTACTAACTATCCTAATATTACACGAAAAGGTAAATTATGTATGGCTCAATACTTTTATGAAGAAAAAAATGAGATATGGGTAACTACATGGAATAAATTATATAATCTTTCTTTTTTAAAAGAATTTCATATTCATTTTTTGGAACACGTGTACCACGAAGACATAGTAATGCATGCCATGCTCGCTCTAAATACCAGATCATTTAGCCTAACCAACCGGACAACTTATCTTTATAATTGCAAGAGAGAAGACTCTATTACAAATATAGAACAAGGCTACACCTTGAAGCATCTAAATGATCTTACCATAGTTTTTAGTGAGATCAGGAGATTGATGCAAGCAGACAACAACCTTAGCAAACATCTTCAAAAAGAAATAAACTTATATTATTTATTTGAAATTTATCATCGATACCTACCAGCGATGTACTCAAATATTAAAAGGGTTGATTTAATAAAAGGATTAGCAAGGCTCTCTCAAAACTGTATCCCTCCTATTTTGGAAACCCGACTAACATTCAAATCTATAAAACGTTTTTTATTCCTAAAACTTCCTTTTAGCATTCAGTATCTAATTAAAAGTCATAAATACAAAAAGGACAAAACTTAGGCGGAAAAACTATCAACAAATAATATACTATAAGAAGGTTCATAGAAAATATTATTTTCATTTACAAAATTTACAGTCTTATACTTCTTAAAAACATGGAAAAGCATCTCTTCATTCTTAGTCATTTACAAGAGAAGTATCATCATAATGATATTTTGTATGTAAGAGGATGAATATAGTCTTTTGGAAAGAAGATTTATACAAAGCCAATAGTTATAATGAAGAGATGACTTACTAGAGCCGCAAAGACAACGAACTTGCATGTAGACTTATTAATTCCAGAACAAAAAAAAGAATCATAAAATTTGATGTAGCTATCCTGAAAAAGCCTTTAACGCTTGTTACAACCAAATAAAATGTATACATTTGTAGAATTTTAGTGCAAGCCCCCTTAACTATTTAACTAACTTAGTAATAATTATATGAATAAACCCATGGCGAGCAACATAAGTACATCGCTAATTATATCCACCTATAATAGAAGCGACGCATTAGAATTATGCGTTAAAAGCGTGCTACGTCAATCTCTCCTTCCTGATGAAATTATCATTGCCGATGATGGTTCTAAAGAAGATACAGGAGAGCTAATTCATCAATTGGCTGCTTCTTCCGAAGTCCCCATTATTCATGTTTGGCATGAGGATCTAGGCTTCAGACTGGCTTCCATCCGTAACAAAGCTATTGCGAAAGCATCTAAAGAATATATTATACAAATTGACGGGGATATCGTCTTACACAAAGATTTCGTCAAAGATCATGTACATTTTGCTAAAAAAGGCAGTTTCGTAACCGGTAGCCGTGTATTAATCCGGGAAGGTTTAACCAAAAAGATGCTGGCAGAAAGGAACTGCATTATCTCTATTCACGACAAAGGTACTAAAAACACAATCAACGGAGTACATTTGCCTTGGCTAAGCCCACTACTTCAGCATTATCGCCAATGGGATATTTCATATTCCAGAGGATGCAATATGGCTTTCTGGAAAGAGGATTTATTAAAAGTCAATGGGTACAATGAAGCTATTACCGGATGGGGAAGCGAAGATCATGAATTAGTGTGCCGCCTCATCAATAACGGTGTACGCAAGCGTACCATCAAATTTGCGGGAATTGTGTTCCATCTTTATCATGAGCTACATGGAACGGATAATTTGAGCAACAACCGCAGTATTTTGAACGAAACGAAAGTCAGGAAGCTAACCTGGTGCGATAAAGGAATCATACAAAACTAATATGGAAAAGAATTTGAACTTTTTAGATCGAAACGAATTTAACTACAGTCCATCAAAAGAAGTAGTAGAGGCTTTAAAAAACTTCGATATAAATAAACTTTGTTTTTATACCCGCATTTATGATGAAGGAAAGAAAAGTATATTATCTGTTTTCTTATCCGAACTTTACGATATAGATGAAACACAAGTCTTATTAGGATACGGCGGAGAAGATATTCTGAAGCAAGCTGTACACTACTTCCTGACTCAAGAAGATGGAAATAAAACGATGTTGATTCCCAAGTTCTCATGGTGGTATTATAAATCAATTGCAGATGAGGTGAATGGCCATACTTTGCAATATCCTCTCTACGAAGACGGAAATACTTTTAAATATGACTTTGAGACGCTAAAAGATATGATTCAGAAAGAGAATCCGAAGATTCTTTTACTAGCTTCTCCCAATAACCCTACCGGCAATGGTTTAACTCCGAAAGAATTGGATGAACTGCTTGCAGAAGTACCCAGTCAAACAGTGGTATTGATAGACGAAGCATACGCTTCTTTTGTTTCAACTGATACCAGTTATATCAAAAAGCTGGTTAATAAATATCCGAATTTGATTATTTCCCGTACTTTATCCAAGTTTTATGGATTGCCCGGTTTACGTATGGGATTCGGATTCATGAGTAAGGAGCTGGAAAAATTCAGCAGATACAGCAATAAATATCTGGGATATAACCGGATATCCGAAGATATCGCCATTGCGGCTCTTAAATCGGACGCACACTATCGAAACATCGCCAAACTGATGAACGAGGACCGTGAGCGTTACGAAAAGGAAATCGGCGTGTTACCCGGATTCAAAGTATATGAATCGGTTGCCAATTTTATTTTAATCAAATACCCGATAGAACTGAAAGAGGCTTTACAAAAGGCTTTTGCTAAACAGAGTTATAAAGTGAAGTTTATGAATGAACCGGATATCAATACTCATTTGCGTATCACATTGGGACGCCCAGAGCAGAACCGGATCGTTATAGATACAATCAAAAAAATAGCATCCAAATGAAAGCAGTAATATTAGCCGCAGGAATAGCTTCACGCTTACGCCCGCTGACCGATACGACGCCCAAATGTCTTCTCAAAATAGGAGAACGATGCCTTTTGGAAAGAGCTTTTGATGCTCTGATACAAAACGGAATTGATGAGTTCATCATTGTCACCGGGTATCGCCAGCAGCAAATCGTTGATTTCCTACAGGCACATTATCCAACCCAAGATATTACTTTCATCTATAATGACAGGTATGAATCAACCAACAATATCTATTCATTATGGCTCACCCGTTCCTATACAGATGGGCAGGAGATTTTATTATTAGACAGCGACATTGTATTTGATCCGCAGATTGTAGAGAAACTGCTTCATTCGGATAAGGACGACATATTGGCACTGAATCGTCATGAGCTCGGAGCAGAAGAAATAAAAGTCATCGTGGACGACGCACAAAAGGTCGTTGAAATCAGCAAAGTCTGCTCAATATCCGATGCTATCGGAGAATCTATCGGCATTGAAAAGATGTCAGCTGAATATACCAAAGCGCTATTCCGGGAACTGGAAATTATGATTACTACCGAAGGGCTGGATAATATATTCTACGAACGGGCTTTTGAGAGACTGATTCCGCAAGGATATAGTTTTTACGTTATGGACACCACCGAGTTCTTCTCGGCCGAGCTGGACACAGTAGAAGACTTTCAACAGGCACAGAAGCTGATTCCAGCCAGTCTTTATTAATTAAAATCAGATAGAATGGCTAATTACGACATCCGCCCTCTACAGCTTCGCATATTAAAGAACTTATTAGCTGTTGACAAAGTTTGCAAAGAACATAATCTGCGATATTACATCATGGCAGGCACCATGCTGGGAGCTGTGCGCCACAAAGGATTCATCCCCTGGGATGATGATTTGGATATCGGAATGCCAAGAGCTGATTATGACTTACTAATGGCTAATGCCAAAGAATGGTTACCGGAACCTTACGAAGCGGTATGCGCTGAGAATGATAAGGAATATCCTCTTCCGTTCGCAAAGGTGCAGGATGCCAACACAACCTTAATCGAGCGTATGCATCTCAAATATCTGGGAGGTGTATATATTGATATATTTCCACTAGATGGAGTTCCGGAAAGCCGTATGGCGCAAAGAATGCATTTTGCGAAGTATGAGTTCTACAAACGAGTACTTTATCTTATTCATCGCGATCCATACAAACATGGGAAAGGTCCCAGTTCATGGATACCGCTATTATGCAGAAAGTTTTTTACCCTTACCGGAGCACAGGAAAGCATCAGGAAGGTGATGAAGAAATACGATTTCGACCAATGCGCATTAGTCTGCGATTATGATGATGGAATGAAAGGAATCATGTCGAAGGATATCCTGGGCACTCCCACTCCTATCCGGTTTGAAGATGAAGAAGTATGGGGAGTACAGAAATACGACGCTTATCTGTCACAGAAATATGGAGATTACATGACCAGACCTAAACAAAGTGGACAAAGACAACATAATTTCCATTATTTAGACTTGAATAAACCTTATCGGAATTTTGAAGTCTAATTATAATCACATAAAGGTAAGAAGAAGAAATGAGAATAGGTTTTGACGGAAAACGTGCAGTACAGAATTTCACCGGTCTGGGTAATTATAGCCGCTATATAGTGGATATCCTATGCCAATTCTATCCGGAGAATGAATATGTGCTGTATGCCCCCAAGAAACGGGAAAACAAGAGACTGGACAAATTAACGAAGCAGTATCAGCAACTACAGCTTTCTTATCCCACTACTTCTTCCTGGAAAAAGTTAAGTTCATTGTGGCGAGTATGGGGCGTTACCCAACAACTGGAAAAAGAAAAAATCGATATATTCCACGGACTTAGTAATGAGTTGCCCCTGAATATACATCAAAGCGAGGTAAAAAGTATTGTAACGATTCACGATCTGATCTTTCTGCGCTATCCGCAGTATTACCATTCGATCGACAGGAAAATATACACATACAAATTCCGTAAAGCTTGCGAAAATGCCGATAAAATCATTGCTATCAGCGAATGTACCAAGCGTGATATTATTGAGTATTTCAGGATTCCCGCCGATAAGATAGAAGTTGTTTATCAGGGATGTGATCCTTCATTCATGCATCCTGTAGCAGCAGAGAAGAAAAGAGAAATCCGGGCTAAATATCAGCTACCGGATCACTATATCCTTAACGTAGGAAGTATTGAAGAACGCAAAAACGCCCTTTCAGCGGTGCAGGCACTAACGATGCTTCCTGAACAGATTCATCTCGTCATTGTAGGACGCCACACGGAATATACTGATAAAATTGAACGTTTCATTAAGGAGAATAAGCTGGAAGAAAGGGTACATATCATCAGCAATGTTCCTTTTGATGATCTACCGGCTTTTTATCAGTTAGCAGAAATTTTTGTATACCCTTCCCGTTTCGAAGGTTTTGGTATTCCCATTATAGAAGCTCTATACTCCGGTATTCCGGTAGTGGCCGCGACTGGATCTTGCCTGGAAGAAGCCGGAGGTCCCGACTCTATCTATGTACATCCTGACGATATCAAAGGAATGGCCAATGCTTTCAAACAGATATACTCCGATACTGAAAGAAAAAAGGAGATGATTGAAAAGGGGCAAAAATTTGCCAAAAGATTCTCTGAAGAAAAGCAAGCGGAAGAAATCTTAAACATCTACAAGAAACTAATGAAATGAACGTACTTAAACATACAATAAAGAAATTTATATATGGCACTCTCCCATATTATTTCATGAAAGGATATAAGCCTGGCTCTCCTTATCTGAAATACTATGAATATATTAAAGAACATGGATATTCAAGACACCTGTATGAATTCAAGGATGAATACGCCAATATGCCTGTTGATGTACAGAAAGATGAGGAAAAAGGCTTATACTATGTTCAAAAAGAAAAGAAGCGACTCTATTTCAGAAAAAGCACTCCAGCCAAGAAAATTCAAAAATATTATAGGGCTTTGAGTATGGAACAAGACAGGCGCTCACCGCACCATTACTTCAACAGCGTTAAAGAAGTGACAGGGAAAGTATTTGTGGATGTCGGTTGTGCCGAAGGCTATTCATCATTGGAAATTATCGAAGAAGCCAAACATGTTTATTTGTTTGAGCAGGACGAGCAATGGTTGGAAGCCATCAGAGCTACCTTCGAACCATGGCAGGATAAAGTGACGATTGTCCAGAAGTATGTGAGTGACCATAATTCTTCGAGAGAGCAAACACTAGATGATTTCTTCAACAACCAGACGAATGAACATCTATTTCTTAAAATGGATATAGAAGGAGCCGAACGGCACGCATTGGCCGGATGCAATAACTTATTCCAGAATTGCCAGAAGCTGGATTTTGCCATTTGCACATACCACTTGCGTGATGACGAAGAAGTTATCTCTGCATTTCTGGACAAACATAACTGCACATATATTAATCAAAAAGGGTTTTTCAGGCATAAAATCCGCAGTGTAGTGATGCGCGGAAGTAAGAAGTAATCATTGATAATCAGCAGAAAGCAATTCACAATAATCATACTTGCACAGGTATGTATCATAGATATGCTTTTCCTTTTTCAATAAGAAACGTGAGATATGCGGTTCCCAAGAAAAGAATTTACGTACGGAACGGTATAAACGGAAGAATAAAATCAGGGATACAATATGCTTTTCTTTCTCTTTCCGTGCCGCACGACGATAAATATAATGAGTAAAAAACTGATCGCTGTAACGAAGGGCCAGACTGACCGTAGATTCGACGTCCCATCCACGCAAAGAAGCATATTCTGTCATGATGTAAGTCAGTACCTCACGCGAAATACACAAACGGCACATATTACGGCATACCATATCACAATCAATATCCGATAGCAACTGCATGCGATTCACGTCGACCAGAGAGAAACTGTATTCATTCGTTTCATTCTGATGAATCAGTATATTACCGGGAGAATAGTCCAAATGGAGAATACCTGCCTGATGCAAAGCAGCAGTGTAGCGCGCAAAAGCAGAAAGTTTATCTTCATTTCCCTCTACTTTCCCATCCATCAGGGAACGGACAGTTTCGCCACCATCATAACAACAAATATAATAGCTATGTGAAAGAAGACCATTCTGAAATTGTTCAATCATAGCCACTGGCTCCGGAGTGTCAAAACCATGCTGTTGGATCTCCATAGAATAAATATAGGAACGTTCTGCTTTTGATTGCCGGAAAAACGAATATACAACGCGGTTGATGATGTGAGGCTTCTTAAAGCTCTTCACCACAACATCAATACTGCCCAAGCCAATTCGTTTTAAAACATTACGACCATCATACACCACATCTCTTTCTTTCTGGAAGGACCTTGGAATTTCTTCTATCTCCTTCTGCAAATGTGCGTACTTGGGATTTACAATCACTCTCATTACACTCTCCTATATAATACTAATTACAAAGATTGAGCAAAGATAAAGAAATTAGGCCATATTCCGACTATATTTTTCTCTTTTCTCACAAAGATTGGCTAACTCTCTCTACATATAAGTCCTGTTACGAACCGCTTTAGTCATTTTTTCTTTTTTCTTTTCATTTATATTTAGACATAAATGCTTTTTTTTAGTTATGTTTGCACGATAAAAAGCATAAGGAAGTTTAAGCATGAAACCAATCAAAAGAATTCTAATTATTCGATTTAGACAAATAGGCGACTCAATTCTGGCTGTTGCATTGTGCAGCACGCTGAAAAAAAGTTTTCCCGATGCAGAGATACACTTCGTGCTTAATAAAAATATTGCTCCACTCTATGAGGGGCATCCGGATATAGATAAAGTCATTACATTTGACAAGAATGAGAATAAACCATTCACTGCTTATATAAAAAAAGTATGGCAGGTAATGCATAAAAACAGATACGATGTAATCATCGATATGCGCTCTACTATCCGGACCCTTTTTTTCTCTCTTTTTTCATTAAGAACTCCTTTCCGGATAGGACGCATTAAAGGATATACACATTTTCTACTGAACTACCGGACAGACACTTACAGTAAGAATCTGACAACTGACATGGTACAACGCAATCTATTGCTTGCAGCACCATTAGAAAAGATCAGACCTATTCAATACACAAAAGAATTCAAGTTATATCTGACTGACCGGGAAAAAGAAGATTTCCGATATTATATGGAAAAGGAAGGGATTGATTTTGCACGCCCTGTGTTATTAATAGGAGTCACAACCAAACTCATCCATAAAAAATGGAATACGGAGTTCATGGCAGCCACACTGAAAAGAATATTAGAGGAATACAAGGACATACAAATGATCTTCAACTACGCGCCGGGGTACGAAGAAGAAGATGCCAGAAATATCTACAAGGAATTAGGATGTCCGGAACGTATCAAGATCGATATACAAGCTTCTTCATTACGACAACTGGCAGCACTTTGTGCCAACTGTTCATTTTACTTCGGGAACGAAGGAGGAGCCAGACACATCGCCCAAGCTCTTGGAGTTCCTTCATTTGCCATTTATTCACCAAGTGCGTCAAAGTCAATGTGGTTACCCGCCAATTCCGTACTCGCCGAAGGAATTAGTCCTGACGACATTCTTCCACCGGAACAACAGGCGACATTACCCTATGAGGAGCGTTTTGCATTAATTACTCCCGAAAAGGTATACGAGCAATTGATTCCAATACTAAGGCAATTGAGCTAACTCCCGATATAAATCAAGGTAGGCTTGTATATGCTTCTCGTAACTGAATGAAGCGGCATGTCCCTTGATTTTCTCCAAGCGTTCCTTATCTTTATAAAAATCAGGTAGATGCTCCCGGATACTTTCCACCATAGATTCTGTATCCAAATGTTCCCACATGATAGCGTGTCCATTACAAACTTCCGGCAAACTAGTGCGATTAGCAGCAAATACAGCCTTCCCAAATTGCATAGCTTCCACCACCGGCAATCCAAAGCCTTCTCCCTCACTAGGAAACAGGAATGCCTCACAGTTCCGATATAACCAGATCTTCTCGCTTTGAGAAATAACATCCGTCAAAAAGACATTAGTGAGCTGATTCTCACGGATCAGATTGCGCACTTCTTCAGCATAAGCAAAATGAGCATCGCCACAAATATATAGATCATATTCCGGGAAATGACGCATTACGTCAACCAAGAGATGGAAGTTCTTTTTTCTACGGATTTGTCCAATCGTAAAAAAGAAAGGACGCCCTGTAGCAAACGACGGCTTTATTCCTTCCAATGTATCGATTCTCTCCACTCCATTATAGATGACCCGGATCTCCTTCCCTTTCAAATCTACATGCTGCCGAATGACATCTGCCACATAATGAGAGATCGTAGTCACGACCGCTGCCTTATTGACCTTATTCTGCATCCGGCGAAGATACATTTTTGCCTTCCAGGGCTTTTTCTCTGTTAAAAAATTAAAGTCGTGTATAGTAAAGATAAACTTTGTCCCACCGGCAATACGCAACAGCTTGCGCTGTTGATTCACCGCATGCCATACATCTACCTTGGGAAGGGTAAAAGGAAAAAACTTATTGATACGACGTACCGGAACAGAGGTCACATTCGGGCCAAATTCCTGCATATATTTCTGCCGCAATAAATATACAAAATGAAGATCATCTACCAGCATAGACGAAAAGGCGGTTGCATAGTTGGCCGCAATCTGCCCGAAGCCGGCTGTGAGACTACCATAATTCGTAAGATCTATCAGTACCTTTTTCTTTCGTTGTATCTCTTTCATCATTATTTGATTCTACGCTCTTTCGGCTCAATAAACAGCTAATTTGAACTTCAGCAAGGATTAATCTACAAACCCTTCTATTTTCGCAATGACCTGCTCCGGCTTTATATCCCTCAAACAGGCATAATCACCTCGCCAGCAAGGCTTCTGACCATATACAGAACAGGGACGGCATGACAAATCGAGTTGCACGGTATTGACCGGCAATTGTTTCCAACCCATAAAACCGGCATAAGGATGGGTGGCTCCCCAAATAGAGACAACCGGAATATTGACCAGGGATGCCAAATGCATATTGGCAGAATCCATTGAAAGCATCACGTCCAGATGGCTCATCAGATTCAGTTCGGTACGCATATTCAGTTTACCGATCATTGAAACGACAGAAGGATATTTAGCAATCCATGCATCAAATACGTCCTGCTCGCTTTTACCGCCTCCAAAGAGGAAAACCTTTACTTTGGGATTGGCAGCAAAATGTGCTATAACTTGCTCCTGCAGTTCTAACGGATAAATCTTACCTGCATGTTTGGCAAAAGGAGCTATACCAATCCACTTTTGATCTTCTTTAGGCCCTGTGACTGGTTCTATTTCCGCAAAGTCTCCTTTTCCTTCGCCATAAATAGAAGAGAAATTTAATAGTACCGGTAAACCTAGCTTCTCAAGTACATCGGCATAACGACGAAAAGAACTCTTCTGATTTTCCATCACCTTATCATGACGGCGAACCAGCTTCTTTTTGCCTGCCCTTCCTTTACAAATGGAAGCTACCGGTTTATTGGCAAGACGGAATCGCAAACATAAATACTTAGAACGAAGTACATGATGAAAATCAGCAATGTAATCAAAATGCATCGCTTTCAATTCCGAATAAAGGCTATTCAAGCCCCAAAGCCCCTTGTGCTTGCCTGTTAAATCAGCTCCGACAAAACCCACATTGGCAGGCAACCCCTGAAAGAGTGGCTGCCATACAGCACGACTTAACACTGTTATTTCGTGCTGCGGGTATTGCACAGCCAGCGAATGTATTACCGGGATTGTCATGGCTACATCGCCAAGAGCTGAAAAACGAATAATGAGAATACGCGCCATTCGTTATTTTTTCGCATAAAGCACCGGATTTAATGCCGGGTCATTATACATCTTCATCTGTTTATATACTTTCATATATTTTCTTCCGGCTTCGATATCAGCCAACAGCTGTTCAATAGCCGTAGAAAGGTCTTTGCGTTGTTCCAGCAGGATATTCAACTTAGCCTGGCATTGAGCACGGTGTTCCTCGGTAGTGTCCGTACGTTCCACCTCCTGCTGCATGTGGTAAATTTTCAATGCAAGAATTGACAAGCGGTCAATTGCCCATGCAGGGCTTTCCGTATTAATCGTTGCGTCAGAGAGAGGTTTTACCTCTTTGTATTTGTCTAAAAAGTAGCTATCAATTAATTCCACCAGGTCTGTACGGTCCTGATTTGATTTATCAATTCTTCTTTTCAAGGCCAATGCTTCTACCGGATCAATCTGCGGGTCACGGATAATATCCTCAAAATGCCATTGCACAGCATCAATCCAGTTCTTTAGATATAAATAATACTCAATAGTTTTCAACTCGTAAGGATTGTTCATCGGAGCATCCACACTATCCGTTACATGGTAATCTGTTGTCGATTTCCAAAAAATCTCGTTGCAAAGGTTACTAAATGTCATAATCTTAACTAGCTAATAGATATATAATAGGGCAAATCTATGTAATATTTTTCAGACAAGCAACCGTTTCTTACTTTTTTATTTGTTACCTTTGTGGGTATAAAAGATGAATTGTATATGAAAATTATTATCGACAATAAAATACCTTATATAAAAGAAGCGGTGCAGAGAATAGCCGATGAGGTAGTTTATGCACCGGGGAAAGATTTCACTCCGGAGCTCGTACGGGATGCGGACGCACTTATTGTCCGTACCCGCACACATTGCAACCGGGATTTATTGGAAGGTAGTCGAGTGAAATTCATAGCGACGGCAACCATAGGTTTCGACCATATTGATACGGAGTATTGCAAACAGGCCGGTATCGAATGGACGAATGCACCGGGATGTAATTCGGCTTCTGTCGCCCAATATATACAGTCATCGCTTCTTGTATGGAAGTCCGTCAGGAATAAAAGACTGAATGAACTGACGATTGGAATCATAGGAGTAGGAAATGTCGGGAGTAAGGTAGCTAAAGTTGCCCAGGATTTTGGCATGCGTGTTTTATTGAATGATTTGCCACGGGAAGAAAAAGAAGGTGCAGAACGATTCTCTTCACTGGAGAAAATAGCGGAAGAGTGTGACATCATCACTTTTCACGTACCTTTATATAAGGAAGGAAAGTATAAAACGTTCCACTTGGCGGATGAAGTTTTCTTTCAGTCACTCAAACGGAAGCCTGTTATCATCAATACCTCACGAGGAGAAGTCATCCAGACTGATGCTCTTTTAAAAGCCTTGAACAGCCAGATGATTTCGGATGCCATCATCGACGTATGGGAGCATGAACCGGAAATCAACCGTGATCTATTGGAAAAGACATTTATCGGAACTCCTCACATTGCAGGTTACTCTGCAGATGGAAAAGCAAACGCCACACGTATGTCATTGGATGCCATCTGCAAATTTTTCCAAATAAAAGGGGATTATGAAATTAACGCACCCGCACCTGTCTCCCCCATTATTCATGCAAAAAACCACGAAGAAGCAGTCCTCCAAATGTATAATCCAACCGAAGACAGCAACCGGCTAAAAAATCAACCGGAGCTATTCGAAACCCTACGCGGAGATTATCCTTTGCGGAGAGAAGAGAAAGCATACATTATTAAGTATTAGGTATTAAGTTTCAAGTAAGTATCAAACATTAATCGCATTGACCGAAAAATTTAATAAAATTCTGTCAAAGGATTATCTGTACGACGTAATACTTAATACCTGATACTTAATTCTTATTATTTAGTACTTGTTCTATGATTTGAGGGAAGTGTTCATATTCCAAAGCATGCACCTTCTTAGCTACATCATCCGGAGAATCAGTCGAAAGAACAGGGCAAGTAGCTTGAAAAATCGTATTTCCTTCGTCGTAATGCTCATTTATATAATGTATAGTAATGCCGCTTTCTTTCTCACCGGCAGCCACTACCGCTTCATGTACCCGGTCACCATACATTCCTTTGCCTCCGTACTTCGGCAGAAGAGCAGGATGTATATTTATAATTTTATCGGGATAAGCATGCAAAAGCAAATCCGGCACGCGAACTAAGAAGCCGGCCAACACGACAAAATCAATGCGGTACTCCTGCAAAATAGCCAAAATTTCATCTCCGGCTATCCAATCCTCCTTTGGAAACACGTTAGAAGGCACTCCCAAGCGATGCGCACGTTCCAAAACATAGGCGTCACTTTTATTAGAAAGCACCAACGAAACCTGAACGGAATCGTTTTTTTGGAAATACCGGATAATATTCTCGGCATTTGAACCGGAACCGGAAGCGAAAATTGCGATGTTTTTCTTCATAACTCTCAAATTCGATGCACAAAACAGTGAAAAATGTGCAAAACATTGCATTTATTTAGTCAAATATTTGCGCAAAACGATAAATATTCATTCCTTTGCACCGCAAATTTAAAGAAATAAAACTAATTATTAATTAAAAACTTAAAGTTATGTCTGAAATTGCATCAAGAGTAAAAGCGATTATCGTTGATAAATTAGGCGTAGAAGAATCAGAAGTTACTAACGAAGCAAGCTTCACTAACGACCTGGGAGCAGATTCTCTTGACACTGTAGAACTTATCATGGAATTCGAAAAAGAATTCGGTATCTCTATTCCTGATGACCAAGCAGAAAAGATTGGTACTGTAGGTGATGCTGTATCTTATATCGAAGAACACGCTAAGTAATTCGATTTCATCAATATGGAATTAAAAAGAGTGGTAGTAACAGGCCTTGGCGCCATTACTCCCGTTGGCAACAGCGTTCCCGAATTTTGGGAAAACATTGTGAACGGGGTTAGTGGAGCAGGGCCTATTACTCATTTTGATGCGTCGTTATTCAAGACCCAATTCGCATGCGAAGTGAAAGACTTCGATGCAACGAAATACATAGACCGCAAAGAAGCAAGAAAGATGGACCTGTATACTCAATATGCCATCGCTGTTGCTAAAGAAGCGGTGAGTGATTCCGGTCTTGACGTCGAGAAAGAAGACTTGAACAAAATCGGTGTTATTTTCGGCGCCGGTATTGGTGGTATACATACATTTGAAGAAGAGGTAGGCAACTACTACACTCGTCAGGAAATGGGTCCGAAGTTTAATCCGTTCTTCATTCCAAAGATGATTTCGGATATTGCAGCCGGACAGATTTCTATCATGTATGGTTTCCATGGTCCTAACTACGCGACTTGTTCAGCATGTGCTACTTCAACCAACGCTATTGCAGATGCCTTCAACCTGATTCGTTTGGGTAAAGCAAATGTAATTGTATCCGGTGGTTCCGAAGCAGCAATCTTCCCGGCAGGTGTAGGCGGTTTCAACGCTATGCACGCCTTGTCAACACGCAACGACGAAGCTTCTAAAGCTTCACGTCCGTTTAGCGCAAGCCGCGATGGTTTCGTTATGGGCGAAGGTGGCGGTTGCTTGATCCTGGAAGAACTGGAACACGCTAAAGCTCGTGGTGCAAAAATCTATGCAGAAGTTGCCGGTGTAGGTATGTCTGCAGATGCACATCACTTGACTGCTTCTCATCCGGAAGGTCTGGGAGCGAAACTGGTGATGATGAATGCACTGGAAGATGCGGAAATGGATCCGAAAGAAGTAGACTATATCAATGTACACGGTACATCTACTCCGGTTGGTGATATTTCAGAAGCAAAAGCAATCAAGGAAGTATTCGGTGATCATGCGTTCGAGTTGAACATCAGTTCAACCAAATCAATGACAGGTCACTTGCTGGGAGCTGCCGGTGCGGTAGAATCTATTGCAAGCATCCTTGCCATTAAGAACGGCATTGTTCCTCCGACTATCAACCACGAAGAAGGTGACGACGACGAGAACATCGACTACAACCTTAATTTCACGTTCAATAAAGCACAGAAACGCGAAGTTAATGTTGCCTTGTCCAATACATTTGGATTTGGTGGTCACAATGCGTGCGTTATCTTCAAGAAATACGCAGAGTAATATCGTGTTACGTAACGAAATAGATAAGATAAGGCTCTTGTTCCGCAAGGATAGAGAGTCTTATCTTTGTTTTTACCGGATACTCGGGTTCTACCCGCGCAATATCCAGCTTTATGAGCAGGCTCTCCTGCACAAATCGACTTCTGTCCGCTCCGACAAGGGACGTCCTCTCAACAATGAACGGCTGGAGTTTTTAGGTGACGCCATCCTCGACGCCATCGTGGGAGATATTGTCTACAAACGTTTCGAAGGGAAACGGGAAGGTTTCCTGACCAATACACGTTCCAAGATCGTACAACGAGAGACGTTGAACAAGTTGGCCGTTGAAATCGGCCTGGATAAGCTCATCAAGTATTCTACCCGCTCCTCTTCTCACAACAGCTACATGTATGGAAATGCTTTTGAGGCGTTCATCGGAGCTATTTATCTGGATCAGGGATATGAACGCTGCAAACTGTTTATGGAACAACGGATCATTAACCGTTATATCGATCTGGATAAAATATCCCGAAAAGAGGTTAACTTCAAATCCAAGCTTATCGAATGGAGCCAAAAGAACAAAATGGAGGTTTCCTTTGAATTAATCGAGCAGTTTCTCGATCATGACAGTAACCCTGTATTCCAAACTGAAGTACGTATTGAAGGACTTCCGGCAGGAACAGGTACGGGGTATTCCAAGAAGGAATCTCAACAGAATGCCGCCCAGATGGCTATAAAGAAAGTAAAGGAACCGACATTTATGTCAACCATCGAGGAGATTAAAATACAACATTCGGCAACTGAAACGGAAACAGAAATGGAAGTTGAACTTGCGACAGGTTCTGATACTGAATTGGCAACCGAGCTTGAGAATGAACTCGAAACCGAACTGAATGCAAATCCCGAGATAAAACCAGAGAATGTTTCAGAAGAAAACATCCTCGTCGATGAGATTTCCACAGTACAGGACACAGAAGCTCCGGCAACTAACCAAAACAAATCCCCATGCGACGACCCTGAATCACCAAATCGTGATCTTCAGTAACCAATTTCAGTTTTCCTGCAACTTCTTCAAGAGGAATAGATGCTATATCGTCTCCTTTTAAAGTCACCATACGCCCGAATTGGCCATTGGCTATCAATTCTGTTGCATGCCCGCCCATGCGGGTAGAAAGATTGCGGTCGAAAGGAGTAGGCGAACCACCACGCTGAATATACCCCAGAACTGTTTCGCGAGTTTCTATACCAGTTTCATATTCAATTTCCTGCGCGATATATTCAGCAGCACGTTTACGCCCGTCAGTCTGAATTCCTTCCGCTACCACTACAATAGAATAGGGTTTGCCTTTCTTTAGTCTTTCCAGAATCGTATTGCCAATATTTTTAATGTTATAAGCGATTTCAGGAACGAGAATCACATCCCCTCCTCCTGCCATACCGGAATACAAAGCAATCCAGCCAGCCTTATGCCCCATCACTTCAATCACCATCACCCTTTTATGAGAGCTTGCGGTGGAATGTAGACGGTCGATGGCATCAGTAGCAATACTTACCGCCGAGTCGAAACCAAAAGAGATGTCCGTGCCCCAAATATCATTATCAATGGTTTTAGGAACAGATACGATGTTAACTCCCATTGCAACAAACTTGGCTGCAGTCTTCTGCGTTCCATTTCCACCGATACAAACGACACAATCCAGCCCAATTTCATGGATATTCTGAAGAATTAAAGACGGTTTGTCAACATCAGAGACAACGCCTCCTTTTTTGAAAGGCTTCTCACGAGAAGTTCCTAACATCGTTCCACCCAGATTGAGCAAACCGGAGAGCGACTTGTCTGTAATAGATTCGACATCTTTAGTCAGCAAGCCCTGAAAACCGCTGTGAATACCTACCACTTCCATTCCGTAATAATTGATGGCAGTTTTGCACACGCCACGAATCGTGGCATTAATACCGGGACAGTCCCCGCCGGATGTTAAGATTCCAATTCTCATTGTCGCATTTTTTAGTCTAAAACTCGGGATTTATATGAAAGTCGTCAATTTTTAACGATTATTTCCGTCGTAAAGATAGAAAAAAAAGATAAATAAGTTACTTTTGCACGACTAAACATTATTATGTTAAAGCAGAAATGAATATTACAAAAATTATTAGTAAGACTTTCGATTCCCGTTTAAAACAGATAGACCTATATGCTAATCAGGCTAGTGAGATACAGCATCGTGTGTTAAGCCGCTTAACACGCCAGGCCGCTCAGACTGAATGGGGAAGAAAGTACGATTATTCCTCTATCCGTAACTATGAAGATTTCCGAAAACGTGTTCCTATCCAAACATACGAAGAAATCAAACCTTATGTAGAACGTTTGCGAGCCGGGGAACAGAATCTGCTTTGGCCATCGGAGATACGCTGGTTTGCAAAATCCTCCGGAACGACTAATGATAAAAGTAAATTCCTTCCCGTCAGCAAAGAGGCACTGGAAGACATTCATTACAGAGGAGGAAAAGACGCGGCAGCTCTTTATTTCCGCATCAATCCGGATAGCCATTTTTTCTCCGGCAAGGGACTGATTCTCGGGGGTAGCCATAGTCCGAACCTCAACTCCAACCATAGTTTAGTAGGAGATTTATCCGCTATTCTGATTCAAAATGTGAATCCGCTTATCAATTTCATTCGTGTACCTAGCAAGAAAATTGCATTGATGAGCGAATGGGAGACCAAAATAGAAGCAATCGCCAACAGCACTATTCCGGTAAATGTGACAAGCTTGTCCGGCGTACCGTCGTGGATGCTGGTACTTATCAAACGTGTTCTTGAAAAGACAGGAAAACAGGCTTTGGAAGAAGTATGGCCCAACCTGGAAGTTTTCTTCCACGGTGGAGTGGCTTTCACTCCTTATCGTGAGCAATACAAGCAGGTAATTCAAACACCGAAAATGCATTATGTAGAGACTTATAATGCTTCGGAAGGATATTTTGGAACTCAAAACGACCTCTCTGATCCTGCCATGTTATTAATGATCGACTACGGAATCTTCTACGAATTTGTTCCGCTGGAGGAAGTAGGAAAAGAGAGTCCACGAGCTTATTGCCTTGAAGAAGTCGAGCTCAACAAGAACTATGCAATGGTTATTTCTACTTCTTGCGGCTTATGGAGATACATGATTGGGGATACAGTGAAGTTTACCAGCAAGAATCCCTATAAGTTTGTCATCACAGGAAGAACAAAGCATTTCATCAACGCATTTGGCGAAGAGCTGATTGTCGATAACGCTGAAAAAGGATTGGCAAAGGCTTGTGCCGAAACCGGAGCACAAGTTAGTGAATACACCGCGGCACCTGTATTTATGGATGAGAATGCCAAATGCCGGCACCAGTGGTTAATAGAGTTCGCTAAGATGCCGGATTCAGTAGAAAAATTTGCAGCGATACTTGATGCCACACTGAAGGAGGTCAACTCCGATTATGAGGCGAAACGATGGAAAGATATAGCTCTGCAACCATTGGAAGTAATCGTTGCCCGTGAGGGATTATTCCATGATTGGCTGGCACAGAGAGGAAAGTTGGGAGGACAACACAAAGTCCCCAGATTAAGTAATACGCGCGAATATATAGAAACAATGTTAGCGCTGAATGACAGCATTCTTTCGGAAGAATAACCAAAAACCAAGACATAACCGACACTAGTTTTCTTTATTACAGAGATTACTTGTACAAGGAGAGCGTTTCGAAGCACCTCTCCAATTTCTTCCAGGCACGGATTATGCGAATTACATGGATAAAGTTTATTCTCTTTCCGTGTTTATCCGTGTAATCCGTGCCTAAATTATGTCGGCTAATTACCGGGCGTTGACTATTATCCCTCCTCCCAATAATAAGCCATCTTTATAGAATGCAGCAGCTTGTCCCGGAGCAATGGCGGTTAAAGGCTCATGAAGTTGCACATGCAGTAGATGATCTGGTGTAATGGTAATCGTAGCATGGTTTTCCTGTTTGCGATACCGTATTTTCACAATGATGTCAGAATGCCCTAAAGTACGCTCCTGATTGACAAGATTCCAGTCTTTCAACCACATTTCTGTTTTCTCCAGAGCTGAAAGAGAAGCTAATACTACTTCGTTCTTTTCAGGATTAATCTCTTTCACAAATACGGGACGGTTCAAATGAATGCCCAAGCCACGTCTCTGTCCAATGGTATAAAAAGGATAACCCTCATGCCAGGCAATAAAATCTCCCTTTTCATCGACAAACCTTCCTCGTTTCACTTTATTGAGTCCTGCCTGATTGCTTCCAACCAATACTTGCCAATCTCCAACCAATGCTTGATTCTCCCCCATCATCTGCTCTTCTTCTGCCAATGCCTCATTATTTTGAGCCAACCAGTTTTTCAGAAAAGTTCGATAGTCCATTGGGCAAAAACAAACGCCTATACTATCCTTTTTAGTTGCCACCTTCCGGAACCCATGTTCCGCAGCCCAGACACGAGCTTCCACTTTCGTAATATCCCCCATCGGCAACAACATCCTGCAAAGAATATCTTGTTTCAATCCCCATAGAAAGAAGGTTTGATCCTTATCCGAGTCGGCAGCGTATGTTATATAAAAGGTATTATTTAGTTGTATATTCTGTGCATAATGCCCGGTAGCGATGTAGAAAACGCCCATTTCATCGGCAATTTTAGCAAGCAGAGGCCATTTCAGGTAATTATTGCACAATATACAAGGGACTGGAGTCCGTCCTGCCAGATACTCCTGCACAAAATATTCAATAATCTGTTTACTGAATATTTCACGGGCATCGTATGTTATATGCCGTATTCCTAAACGTTCTGCCAGATTACGGGCATCTTCCAGATACTCTGTCGAGCCATTCAATTCATAAAAACGGAAGGTTACTCCGATCACTTCATAACCGGCTTCCAGCAATCGCATAGCAGCAACAGAACTATCTGTACCGCCACTCATTCCAAGCAATACTCGTTTGTTTTCCTCCATCATGCTGCAAAATTAAGTATTTTCCCGTATCTTTGTTTGTTAAAGTCTAAAAGAGAATGAAAGAGAGACCAACTAACGGACAAGTTATAATCGTTTTCACAGAGCATCCGATACTCGGCATATTGCTGATTCCCTATATTGCGGAAAAGCTGGACGATGGTACCTTGCAATTGGTAGAACAAGCATTTCACGCCTCTCCCGAAGCTATGAGCAAGATGAGTGAGGCAGAAAGACAAGCTATTCATATCGCCTCTTATTATACAGAGAAGCATCTAATGAGTGTCTACTCCCGCGAAAAAACAGTATCGCGTTTTTTACATAAATTATCCGAAGATCCGGAACGAATAAAGAATGATATCCGTCCATCTATCGAAAAGAAACTGTTGGAAATGCTGGTACTGATACGGGACAACGGACTGCCTTTTTATCAGAAACAAGCCGGCAGTAAAATACTATACGCCCATCATGCCTATCACATAAATCCTCATAATGCAGAAATTCGTGTAACGTTTCATGTTGACAATAAAACGTTTCGTTATCAGTTGCAGTGCTATTATGAAGGACAGCCATTCTCTTTAAGTGAGTTGAAACCTGTGGTTGTACTGACATCCGCACCAGCCACGCTATTATTGGGAATGGAGCTATATTTCTTTCCGCACATTGAAAGCGCACGCATCTTACCTTTTACAAAGAAAAGATCGATCAGCGTAGACGCTTCCCAAATTGAAAAATACATAGATAACATTGTTATCCCGATTGCTCGTTATCATGAAATCGAGACTCACGGTTTGAGTATAATGGAAGAGAAATGCCCCTGTGAAGCAATTCTCTCATTCGAAGATACCACGTACAACGGACAAGCATTGCAGCTTGGTTTCCGTTATGGAGATCAGACATTTACATCGGATAGTGCCCTTGAAATGAAAAAAATCATTTATCGGAAAACATCCGGTGAAATCTTCTTTTTTCGCCGGAACATTACTGCTGAAGAACAAGTCGTTCAGCTCTTAACGGATGCAGGCCTGCAACAACTCAATAATACACATTTCAGCCTATCCCCTGAAGCTCCGGAGAAAACGATCGTCGAATGGATCAACAGCCATCGGGAGATGTTGCAGCAGTCCTTCCATCTCACCAGCAATATGGGAAACACACCTTATTGCCTGGACGAGATACGCATCGAGCAAAGTTGTGACGATGAGGTCGACTGGTTTGAATTGCACATCACCGTTGTTATCGGCAATCTACGTATTCCTTTTTCACGCTTCCGCAAACATATCCTGGAGGAAAAGAGAGAATATCTGTTACCTGATGGCCGCATGATTCTCCTGCCAGAGGAATGGTTCAGCAAATATGCGAATTTACTAGAGATGGGAATTCAAACGGAAAAAGGAATCCGCTTGAAACATACATTTGTAGGTGCCGCACAGACCGCCTTAGGTGAAGAGGAATTAAAGAAATTTCCGGTGAAGCAACAGATACAAAATATTGCCGTACCCAAAAACCTCAAAGCAACGTTACGTCCCTATCAGCAGAAAGGATTCTCATGGATGGTACATTTGCATAAACAAGGATTTGGCGGATGCCTGGCAGATGACATGGGGCTTGGGAAGACACTCCAAACTCTTACTCTATTACAGTATATATATAAACCATCTACCCCCAGACAACCGGCTACCCTGATCGTTGTCCCCACATCGCTACTTCATAACTGGCGACGGGAAGCCAAACGCTTTACAGCACTCTCGATGGCGGAATACAACAACACCATGGCTATAGACAAGGAACAACCGGAAAAATTCTTCGGTCATTTTCACTTGATCTTTACGACGTATGGCATGATGAGGAATAACATTGATATACTCTGTTCATACCGTTTCGAATACATCGTGCTCGATGAAAGCCAGAATATCAAAAATAGCGAATCGCTCACCTTCCGGTCAGCCATTCGACTACAAAGTAAACACCGGCTTGTACTTACTGGCACTCCCATCGAAAACTCATTAAAGGACCTGTGGGCTCAATTTCACTTTATACAACCAGACTTACTGGGTACGGAAAATGCTTTCCAAAAGCAGTTTATAATGCCGATTCGTCAGGGGAATGCCCGTGCAAAAGTATTATTGCAACAACTGATAGCCCCATTTATCCTCCGTAGAAGCAAGAAAGAGGTAGCCCCGGAACTTCCGGCACTTACCGAAGAGACCATCTACTGCGACATGACTGAAGAGCAGAATACTTGTTACGAACAGGAGAAAAACAGCCTGCGCAACATCCTTCTTCAGCATCCTCAAAGTACCGACAGGCTTCATTCGTTTAGTGTATTAAATGGCATCTTACGTTTACGACAACTATCTTGCCACCCGCAACTTATCCTTCCCGACTATACCGGAACATCCGGAAAAACGGCACAGATAATCGAAACATTCGATACGCTACAGAGTGAAGGCCACAAAGTTTTAATTTTCTCCTCATTCGTCAGACATCTGGAGGTGCTCGCCGAAGCTTTCCACGAACGGGGTTGGAAATATGCCTTATTAACAGGATCGACCAACAACCGTCCTTCCGAAATCGCCTATTTCACCGATCAAAAAGATGTCCAAGCATTCCTGATTTCACTAAAAGCAGGAGGCGTGGGACTGAATCTGACCCAAGCCGACTATGTATTTATCATAGACCCCTGGTGGAATCCTGCCGCCGAATCGCAGGCGATCGCCCGCGCCCATCGTATCGGGCAGGACAAGCAAGTAATTGCTTACCGCTTCATTACCCAAAACAGTATCGAAGAAAAGATTCTTCACCTACAAGATGAGAAACGGAAACTGGCAGAAACATTTGTTGCCGATAGTGAGCCATTACCTATATTAAGCAACGAGCAATGGGTAGACCTGCTCTAATAATACATAAAGTCGCAATCTATCACAGAGACGTGTAAAATGTATTATTTCATCGTATTCCTGAATTTTTTTATCCATATACTCTTATTTTATCCCGTTATCTTTGCCATTGTGAAAATTATAAATAACCCGAAATAATAAACGTATGAAAAACAGGAGCATTACCTACCTATTACTATTTGGTATTTGCAGCATGTTGGCAATCATGCAATCGTGCCAGAAAACAGATGACCTGGAAGCAGACATCAATTCTCTGAAAGACCGTGTCGCTGCTTTGGAAAAAGCAACGGAAGGACTGAATACTTCATTTGCCAGTCTGCAAGCCCTTATGCAAAAAAACAAAGTCATTATCGGAATTACTCCGACTAAAGATGGTCTGGGATATTTGCTGGAACTTAGTGACGGAACAAGCATTAAAGTCATGGAAAGTGAAGCAGTACAGGCGTCTGTCCCTGAATTTTCCGTAGACGAAGAAGGCTACTGGATATATAAAACAAGTAATGATACCGATTTCAAATATCTGCCAGGAGCCGATGGAGAGAAAGTATCAGCATGGCCCCGTGATGAAGAAGGCAATGTGGTGGCAACTCCATTAATCAGCGTATCTTCCAGTGGATATTGGCAAGTGAGCTACGATAATGGACAAACGTATACAAGCTTAGGAACTAAGGCCGAAGGTGGAAGTCAGGGAGGAACCAGTATATTCAGTAAGGTAGAATATAATGAAGCAAACCATACTTTCTCATTCACATTATCCGATGGAGGAAAAACATATACCTTTCCGGTAGATGACACCTTTGGACTGATAATTTATGGTCTCAATGATGCCAACAGCGAACAAGCTGTGCAGGTTTTCGTCCCCAATGAGAATCATAAGGAATATAAAGTAGAACAGAATGACGTACAACAAGCCGTAGTACAAGCTCCCAAAGGATGGAATGTTCTTTTATCCGAGAACTTGTTAACTATCACACCACAAGCAACTGCGACAAAGGATGTGGAAGAAACTATTAAAATTGTACTGACTTCATCAAAGAATTATATCCGTATTGTATCTATTGAAGTTAAACAACTTTCCAGCGAAGCTGGAGCAGAAGCCTGGCAGCAGTTTGTTAACGCTGACCAACAGAATGTGTTATTAGACTTTTCATACGCCGGCTATAAGTATGGTGAAATGGCTCCTCCCGAAATAGAAACGCTAACAGCGCAAGGATATAAAGTATACGATGTTACAGATCCCAAATATGGAGCTATCCCCAACGACGGCAAATCTGACAGAGTAGCTTTCATGAAGGTTTTGGAAGAAATAGCGAGTCAAACAAAGCAAGAAGACAACAATATGACCGACCGATATATCAAAGAAAATGCTAAAGCTATTATCTACTTCCCCGAAGGAAATTATATCCTGCAAGATGAGGGTTCTAAAGATCGCAGGATTCGTATATCGATGAGTGATATTGTTTTAAAAGGAGCCGGAAAAAACAAAACGACACTCGAAATGACCGCTGCTAATAATTCTCCCAAACCAACCGAAGAGATGTGGAATGCTCCTGTCATGATGGAGTTCAAACACAATACAGGATTAAAAGAATCAATAGGTGTTATCACTGAAGATGCTCCCATAGGCAGCAGAACCATAACGGCCAGTTTAACCGGAGTAAGCGCAGGCAGTTGGGTATGCCTTGTACTGGGAACCCCAGAGTTGGGAAACACGAATGATGATGTTATTAATTCCGAACTATCTCCCTATCGATGGCAAGATATTAAAGTACAGCAAGGCACTACTCCCAATATCAAAACAAATGGTATTCAAATATTCGAATACCATCAGATTGAAAAAATCAGCGGCAATAGTGTCACCTTCAAAGAACCGATCATGCACGCCATCAATAAAGATTGGGGATGGAATGTACATAAATTCGCCAATTATGCCAATGTTGGTGTAGAAGATCTTACATTCAAAGGACATGCCAAAGAGAAGTTCATTCACCACGGCTCTGACATTGATGATGGTGGTTTTAAGCTCATCGATTTTGTGCGTCTGACCAATTCGTGGATGCGCCGGGTTAATTTTGAGAGTGTTAGTGAAGCCATGTCAATCACCAGTTCTGCCAACTGTTCTGCTTATGACATCACTATTGGCGGTAATCGTGGACATGCCTCTATCCGTTCACAGGCTTCTTCCCGCATTTTTATTGGAAAAGTAACTGAAAACAGCAATGGCTACACACTTAGAAAAGGAGAAGGTGAAAGCACATTGATGGAATATAAAACGAACGTTGGCCAATATCACGCTTGCGGTGTTTCAAAGCAAAGTATGGGTGCTGTAATATGGAATGTTAGATGGGGAGATGATTCTTGCTTTGAATCACATGCCACACAGCCACGTGCAACACTAATCGACTGCTGTTCCGGTGGTTTCATGCATTGGAGACAAGGAGGAGACTCTGCTCAAATGCCTAATCATATGGAGAATCTGACAATATGGAATTTCTACGCAACAAATGCACAAACAGACCAGGACATCGATACAGAAGGTAAATTTACCTGGTGGGATGGTAACGGCTTTTGGTGGAAATTTATGCCTCCTATCATTGTCGGTTTCCACGGAAGTCCTTTAGATTTTGATGATACTCAAATGAAGCGACTCGAAAGCAACGGAACTGCTGTGGAACCATATTCACTCTATGAGGCTCAATTACGTAAACGTTTGGGATATGTTCCTTCCTGGCTATCCTCTTTAAAATAATAACTTTAAAACAATATAATCATGAAAAAAGTATGGAGTATGTTCATGTTATTGGCTGTATGCCTGGTAGCATGTACCAACATTGACGATTTGGAAGATGATGTAGACGCACTGAAAAAGCGCGTTACCGCACTCGAAACACAAGTACGTGATATAAATAGTAATACTGAAGCTCTTCGCGAACTTTATAATGAAGGAACATTTATTACTAATATAGAGGAAAAGTCTGATTCTTACACACTCACTTTGAGCAATGGAAAGACAGTAAATCTATATATGAAAAACGATAATAACCTGTTATGCCCTATTATCGGTATTGATTCAGAAGGCTACTGGACTGTTCTTTACAACAAAAATGAAACTCCGGAGCGTCTGACTGTAAACGGACAACCTGTGAAAGCTAATGGAGAGAGTGGCAAGACTCCTACATTCAATGTAGATAGTGAAGGTTACTGGCAGGTTAGCTATGACGGAGGAAAGAATTATAGTTATATATACAAAGAAGGAACTAATGACAAAGTCAGCGCAACCGGTGACGGTTCTGCTCCGACAGAAGACAAAAACTTCAAGAGTGTAACAGTAGAAAACAACGAACTGGTCTTAGTACTTGCAGGTGAGGATGCTCCAACCATACGTATCCCTATCGTTCGTGATTTCGAATGTAGTTTTGCAGCCGAAGATTTAAAACAAGTACAGGAGTTTTCGGCAGGTGAAGTGAAAGAGTTTACCATGACCGTGAGAGGAGTAGAAAATACAATGATTACTGCTCCCGAAGGATGGAGTGCTAAATTCTCTAAGGAAGCTGGAAAAGAAAATGTATTGGTTGTTACTGCCCCTGCATCAAGCGCAAAGATGATGACTCGTGCAACAGCTGATAACAGTACTGATATTGCGGTATTGGCAACAAGCGGAAAGTATGCTATGATTGCAAAGATTCAGGTTAAAGTTATAGATACCCCACAATCCAAAGACTTCTACACAGAGTATAATACAAATGGGAATATTACTATTGGAAATGTTTCTATAACAAAAGGAGCAAATGAAGCTATATTATTAGATGGCTCTGATGAGAGTGCTTCTAATATCAGAAACCTAATCCATCAAAAGACAGAACAAACTGTTATTTTCTTGGAAAAGGGAGCTTATGATTTTAACACACCATCCATTGCTGAAATCACAGGAACAGTTGTTATAATCGGAAGATATAGTGACAGTAAACCTATACTGAAACCAGAGCTTTTGTGGAAACTCAAATCTGGTAAATTGATATTCAAAAATATACAATTAGACCTAACTAAAATTGATGCTAGTGGAGGTAATAATAAGTATATGTTCTGTAATGCAGATGCTACTGCAGATTTTGAAGACTTTGTGTTCGAAGACTGTGAAATAACTAATATTCAAAAGAACTTTTATTATAACAATGTAGCAACTTATACAATCAAGAATATTTATGCAAAGAATTCACGTTTCCAATTAAATACTACAGTAGATGGTATTCTAATATTCAATATCTACAAAACAACACACTTAGACGCAATGCAAATGTTTACTTTTGAAAATAACATTGTATACAATAAAACATCTGTTGCCGGACAGATTCTTTCATGGGATAACAAGATTGTACAAACCCCCGACCAGCAACAAATAAAAGTATCCTTCTGTAATAATAGCATTGTAAACTATGTAGGGAAGAACTATCATCTAAAATTCTACGATGCTACAAAGATGACGATCTCGAAAAATATTTTCTATGCAGATCCCAACATGAATAGTGACGCTACAATGTGTGGTATTTATAAAACAGAAAGTACTCCAGAATTCGATGTGAAAGATAATATAGCATATGGACTTACCGAAACAAATAAATGGAATAGTTTTGGCGCAACAGTTAAGCCTACCAACCCAATCGAAGAACAATTACTTCGCCTGACAAATAGTCCGTTCACTTCAATGGATTTGGATAAAGGCATCTTTATACCAGACAATGCATATACAGGATTCGGGTCTACTATTAACCAATAAACTATAAACTCACGTTTCTCAATACAAAAAAGGATGCCCTACAGGTATCCTTTTTTTGTATATTGCACTATCACAGTGCAATTTCAGCTAAAACCACATCTTTTCCCCCACCACCTTGCAGAAAAACTTTTTTAATTTATCTTTGCATCCAAAACAACCCTACATGAAATACAAACTTATCGTGCTCGATCTTGACGGCACACTCACCAACTCTAAAAAGGAAATCACTCCCCGCAACAGGGAAACTCTGATACGTATGCAAGAGCAAGGAATACGACTGGTATTAGCTTCCGGTCGACCTACTTATGGTATTGTGCCATTAGCTAATGAGTTACGTATGAATGAATTCGGTGGATTCATCCTGTCCTATAACGGAGGAGAAATCATTAATTGGGAAACACAAGAGATGGTATATGAAAATGTGTTGCCTAATGAAGTTGTTCCAGTGCTCTACGAATGTGCCCGTACCCATCAACTAAGTATATTAACCTATGACGGAGCAGAGATAATAACCGAAAACTCTCAAGATCCATACGTATTAAAAGAAGCCTTTCTCAATAAAATGGCAGTTCGGGAGACAAATGACTTCCTGACAGACATCACGCTTCCCGTAGCCAAATGCCTCATCGTAGGAGATGCCGATAAACTGATTCCACTTGAAGCCGAACTTTGTCTCCGGTTACAAGGTCGCATTAATGTTTTCCGTTCAGAACCCTATTTTCTCGAATTAGTCCCGCAAGGTATCGACAAGGCCCTTTCTTTGGCCGTCCTGTTAAAAGAAATAGGAGTAGCGCGTGAAGAAGTTATAGCCATAGGTGATGGATATAATGACCTATCCATGATTAGGTTTGCAGGACTGGGGATTGCCATGGGAAATGCTCAAGAACCTGTAAAGAAAGCAGCAGATTACATCACTCTAAGTAACGAAGAAGACGGTGTAGCAGAAGCAATCAAGAAGTTTTGCAATCAACAATAGCCAAACATTTACTGGCATGCCGGCAGAGTTTTAGTTTCTCGGTGAGAAATCTTTGGTTTCAAGGAATGAAACTATTGGTTCCTCGGTGTGAAACTGTTAGTTTCATACCGGGAAACAAATCACATTACTGGTAAAAACGACCCGACACTTAAAATCAACCGATTAAAGATAGGGCGCATATTCAGATTTTATACTAACTTTGCGATTCCAATAAAACAAATATAAAATGTTATGGAACATCAACTTACCATTTACAACACCTTAGATAGAAAGAAAGAGTTGTTTATACCGCTTCATGCACCTCATGTAGGCATGTATGTGTGTGGACCGACTGTTTACGGAGATGCCCATTTAGGACACGCCCGTCCGGCTATAACCTTCGATGTGTTATTCCGCTATCTCACCCACCTAGGATATAAAGTACGCTACGTACGAAATATTACCGACGTAGGTCATCTGGAACACGATGCCGATGACGGAGAAGACAAGATCGCCAAGAAAGCACGTCTGGAAGAGTTGGAACCAATGGAGGTTGTTCAATATTTCCTGAACCGCTATCATAAAGCAATGGAAGCGTTGAATGTACTTTCTCCAAGCATTGAGCCACATGCTTCAGGACATATCATTGAACAAATCCAACTGGTACAGAAGATTTTGGATGCCGGATATGCCTATGAAAGCGAAGGCTCCGTCTACTTCGATGTAGCCAAATACAATAAAGATTACCACTACGGAAAACTTTCCGGACGTAATCTGGACGACGTATTAAATACCACCCGTGACCTCGACGGACAAAGCGAAAAACGCAATCCCGCCGACTTCGCCCTTTGGAAAAAGGCACAACCTGAACATATCATGCGCTGGCCGTCTCCATGGAGCGACGGTTTCCCCGGATGGCACGCCGAATGTACTGCTATGGGACGCAAATACCTGGGTGAACACTTCGATATTCACGGAGGAGGAATGGACTTGATTTTCCCTCACCACGAATGTGAAATCGCACAATCGGTAGCTTCACAAGGCGACGACATGGTTCACTACTGGATGCACAACAACATGATTACCATCAACGGAACCAAGATGGGTAAATCACTTGGTAACTTCATCACTCTGGACGAATTCTTCACCGGTACTCATAAGCTGCTGGCGCAAGCCTACACACCAATGACAATCCGTTTCTTCATCCTGCAAGCTCATTACCGCAGCACGGTAGACTTTAGCAATGAAGCACTGCAAGCATCCGAAAAGGGTCTGCAACGTCTGATGGAAGCTATTGACGCATTAGATAAGATAACTCCCTCATCGGCCACTTCAGAGGGAATCAACGTGAAAGAACTGCGCGCCAAATGCTACGAAGCAATGAATGACGATTTGAATACACCGATTGTCATCGCACAGCTTTTCGAAGGCGCCCGCATTATAAACAATATCATTGCCGGCAATGCCACCATCTCCGCCGAAGACCTGAAAGACCTGAAAGAAACATTCCATCTGTTCAGTTTCGACATCATGGGATTGAAAGAAGAAAAAGGCTCTTCAGATGGTCGTGAAGCAGCTTACGGCAAGGTAGTAGATATGCTACTGGAACAACGTATGAAAGCGAAAGCCAACAAAGACTGGGCTACTTCCGACGAGATCCGCAACACACTGACAGCACTCGGATTTGAAATCAAAGATACCAAAGACGGTTTCGAATGGAGACTGAATAAGTAACAAGAAAAGAAAGTGCTCAACGCACCGTGTAAATACAAAGAAGACCGGCTCCCCATGAACCGGTCTTCTCTTTTTTCATAGAAACATGATGACTAATACCTCTCTTTAAATTCTTGTTTTCTCTTATCTTATTCACTAATTATTTATTTTCCATGAGCATTTCGACCGGCTGTCCATGCTGACAGGTTACTGTCAGTACGGTCTGGTCTCCCTGCTGTTCCAACCGGACATTTTCCATCGGGCTTGTCAATCTCCAATGTCCTTTAAGCCGTATCTCCTTAGTAATAGGACGACTGGGCTCTTTCGTTGTATACGTCTTCTCTTCTATATTCAGATTCGGATCACAGACGCTTAAACGGATACCCTTATCAGATTCTTTTGCATACATCACCATTGTTTCCGCAGGAATAGCGACGACCACTTTATCAGCGGCAGGCTGATAAGCTTCAAAAGCGGCATACGCCGTGATACCAGTCTTTTTATCATAAACAACGTGAGCAGTCTGATCGCGTTGCAACACCTCGTATGCAGGAGTTTTACGCAGTTCGTCGAGATCGGAAGCAGAAGGCTGTATCAATACCATATATTCATAAGTCCCCTCTTTCGGCGCCTTGCCATGTTCTATCCAGGCAGAAGAAAATTTTCCTTTGGTTATTTCACGCGTCTTTTCATGCCGTGATTCCTGTTCTGCCACCTGTGCGCGAACGGTTCCGTCCACTACATGATAATAATTGTCATAACCATCATGAAGCCAATAGTTATCCTCTCCTACTTTGGGCTCCTTACCATTATATTTTGTCTGGAAAAGAGTCGTTTCCGTAGGATAATCCGCATTGGAGTTCGCAATACCTGTTCCCAGGCAAACCATCCGGTTATCAAAACAGAAAACGGATTTACGGGCCACAAAGTCTGGTGTGAAGTTCTCATAATCCCGTTCTGCCAATTTCATAGCGAACATTCCATTTTTACCATCTAAAGAACTGCTTCCGGAGAAATTCTCTTTGGAGCGTGCCATAGTCGTTCCTTTCAATGGGCTATCAAGCAAGTTGAAAGGCAAATGAATGGTAGTTGTGCCCGGCAAACGGTTCCAGTCCCATCCCTCCTGCACAAAACCGCTTCCGGCACGTGACACGGGATTTCCTTTCCCCATAATCTGCACGGAGCCATAACTCTGATAACGTCCGTAACGGTTATCTTTCGTATAAATTTCAGAGCCCCATACGTCAGTGGTATACCCTTTCAATGTCACCATCCAGTCCGCACGACGGAAAATGCCTGCCGAACCATAGTTGTAAACGAAGAATCCCTGTGGAGCCTGTGCCGGTTGAATACCTTCCTTCTTGAAGAAACGCGCATTCGGAGTATCACTATTGCGTATCAGACGTAAATAGTCGGCAGCCAGACCACGATCAAACGTATTTCCCTGACCGGACAAATCGCCGGATAAAGCGATATTGGCAAATGCTTCGATATCATCGCTTCCCATCTTCCCTCCAAAAGGATGACGGCCACTGATTCCGATGCCCCATTCATAGAAATTGCAATAATTGCGCATAGCAATAAAGGCTGATTTCATGTGTTTGCGCGCATCTTCGGTCAGTTCAAAACTTGTACCATTGGTAAATGCAATATATTCTCCTACAGTCGCAAGTACTCCAGTGGTATATCCCGGATAGAAACCGCCATGATGGAAAGTCGTACCGTCTACCTTTATACCACCGATCGTTCCCGGAGTATAACGCAAAGAAGAAGATAGCCAACGTGACAAGCCGCTCAAAGCTTGCGCCTGTTCCCTTGCATCGGGAAACATCATAGCGGAAATAAATTTCGCCATCAATAACGTATGCCAGGAATCCAACAATTCATCACGTGTTGGAGAACATGGCTGACGAGTTTCTTGCAGAGCCGCCCAAAAACGCAATGTGGAGAGATAAGCATCCCGATGAGGATGTTTATAGATAGCATCACGCATCAGCCAGGCAGTTGTATATATCTTACGTACCTGATAACCATAATGATGATTGGTACCCATACCGCTACCGTATGCAAATCCCTGATCGATAGCATAGTCGAATACGGTAAAGTAGTTTTTCTTTGATGTTTCGTTCTGGTTATAATAAGCATCATAGGCAAAGCCGGAAAGCATCGTTTCAATATCGTTCCATGACATTTCTCCTTTCTTCTTGTCCTGTTCATCAGGAGCAACAATAGGAGTTCCTATAAATCCCGTCCCAGCGATGGATGGACTGATAGCCGCTTTCTCAAATGTTTTATAGGCAGCATTAATCGGTCCTTGCGGAGCCTTTTTCACTTCCAGAAAGTCAGTCAAACGTTGTTCGATAGTCTTCAGCTCCTTCTTTTGTTCGCTTGTCAATTTAGAAGGCAGAGGAATATCATACGACTGTTGTTCCCATTTCCACACGAGACACCAATGCCACAGGTCACGATTAGACAGCCCATTATTGGTAGGCAACTGTTGGTCGGGAGTGGTACGAAGATTCATTTTCTTTTCCGGAAAAATCAGACGGTCAAGAAAGATACGTCCCTTCCGTTGCGGGGCAACCAGCCGATAGGCTACGATCTTCTTATCTTTCTTGTCGCCCTGCATATACTCAAAAGAGATCCAGCAAGCCCGCCAGCCTGCTGCCTGCAAACGATAAGAGAACCAGTAAGAGACTTCTCCCTCCTTATTCAGAAACTCAAAACGAATAGAATCCTGCTGCGGTTTCTCATTATAAATCCACAAGGTAATGCCGAACTGCTTCTCGTTTCTCGTATTCAACGATAAAGGAGCAATTTGAACATCCAGCGTAGAACCGGGCTGAAAGTCCCATTCCAGACTACTTTCACCCTCTTTGTAAAAAAGAGAAGAGATTTTCACTTCTCCCTTTCCGGAAACTGTAAATGCTTCGGGCACTTCTTCTTCAAATCCGATGAGTTGAGCGAAAGCTGAAGGAATGATTCCCAAAAGGAATAATACTATAAAACAACTGTTTTTCATTACTATTTTCAATTTAAACGCGGATGCGGATTAACACCTATTATTGTCGCAGAGATTTACTCCTAAAATTGGCACTTATTTGAGTTAATCAGCGTTTTATAAATTACTAATCGCTAATAAGGAATCCGATCCGACAGAATCTTTTCCGTATACCAAGGATCATTAATTTCCTTCAACATAGCTCCCATTTCACCGCAAAGTTGTGCCACAATCTCCTTATTTTCTTCCAAAGGCAGGTTATGCAGTTGATATGGATCTTTTACA
Source organism: Bacteroides sp. LFL-34 (assembly GCF_027257075.1). Lineage (NCBI taxonomy): Bacteria > Pseudomonadati > Bacteroidota > Bacteroidia > Bacteroidales > Bacteroidaceae > Bacteroides > Bacteroides sp. LFL-34. Next base: position 45,969 of record NZ_JAPQKZ010000003.1, read on the forward strand.
TCATCGAATAAGAGGCTTTTCTTCAATTGCTTCGTATCACGGTCGATATATAACGCCAATGTATATTGAGCCGTCTTGATACCTCTTGAAGAAGGGAAGTAAGTCTGCACCAATCCATTTTCATCTTTATCACCATCTACATTCTGAATATACAGTGCACCTGTAGGACGAACAATTTCAGCCTTTTCATCGAAGAAAAGAGGAGCGAAATTACGTCCCTGCACTTCCGCCGGAATAGAATCACCCAGTCCGCACAAGCCAAGCACCGTAGGCATAATATCAGGAGCGGAGAGCAATAAATCATCTACCCTCGGCTGAATCTTACCGGGAAAACGAACCAGGAACGGAATATTCATGGATTCAGAATAAGGGGAATTCTTCGGATCATCAGTGCGCTGGCTACACATCGTCTCACCATGATCGGAAGCAAAGATTACGACTGTATTCTTATCCAATCCCAATTCTTTCAATGTCGTCAAAATCTGTCCGAAAGCACGGTCTACTCCGGTAACGGAAGCGAAATAATAACGTGCAGACTCCGCTTTCTTCATCTTCAAATCGACATTCGGACGAATCAACAGACTATCCAGAGGCTGATCTTTATAAAGATTAAAATCCTGCTCTTCACAGTCATTCAAGGAGCGATACGGGCTGTGAGGAGGATTCATGCCCACCATTATGAAGAAAGGTTTCTTGGTATCACGTACGTTACCGTCATTTTTCAGATAAGAAATGACTTTGCCTGATTCGTGTAAAGGTGACCATTCCTTCGGATCGTGTCTCTTACCATCCGTATCCCAATAATGCGGGTTCTTGTGTTCGTCAAATGTTCCGTAAGAATACCAGTAGTTAAAGCCGTGCCGGCGTTCTTTCGGTGTATAGGCATCCCATGCCGGACGTTTTTCTTCCACATACTGTCCCGGATGTTCGGGATCGTTCGGAGTCGGGAAGTCAGCGTGAAGTTTACCAAAATAAGCACAGTCATAACCTGCTTTGCTGAACACATCGCCGATACATTCCGCATCCTCGCGTAAGGAACTGATCGGACGTGTAGAATTGCAATTCAATGGTACACCGCTTTTGTTCGGATACATACCGGTCAGTAACATTCCACGATGAGGGCTGCTCAACGGACAGTTACTCTGTGCAGACGACAAGACCATAGATTCACGTGCAAAGGCATCCAGATTAGGAGTATGCACGGGGTCTCCTTCAAAGTTTACTTTATCCCGGAATCCGTCCTGCCTCCAGAAGCCCATCGCCTGGTTACGGTATTGATCGGGAAATACATAGATTATATTAGGATGCTCCGCTTGTTGGGACGCTTGCTTCGGAGCCTTGCAACCTTGTGCGGCAAACAGCGTCAAGCCTCCTACAAGAAGGTTTATAGGTTTATTCATGATAGTTTATGATAAATAATTAAAACAGGTAAATGACAAACGGTCAATAGAAAGTTATAGATAATAAGTAGCGAATGATAAACGGTAAACATGTTCCGTCAGAATCCGCTAAGCATTCACCGTTCACTGTTTACCGTTCATTGTCTATTTCTTATTTCTTTTCCAAATCTCTTTTACGCATCAGTCCTTCCAAGAAATAATAGTCAGCATAGTTCAGAGGAACGTCAATTTCCTGACCGTGAGGAATACTGCCAACCGAATGCATCAGGATAAAGTTTCCATTTGTTCCAACTTCTGCGCGATAAGCAGGTGAGCCCAAACTTTCCATTATCTTATCAGCCGTTTCTTTGTAGTGGTTGCCCGGCAGATAGCCATCCAGTTCGTAAAGGGCAGAGGCTGTACAAGCTGCTGCAGAAGCATCACGCGGTTCGTTCGGAATATTCGGAGCATCATAATCCCAGTATGGTACGAGGTCTTCCGGCAGGTTCTTATTATTAAAGATGAAGTTATAGACTTTTTGTGCCTGGTCGAGATATTTCTTGTCTTTCGTGTAACGATAGCAAGTAGTGTATCCGTAGAGTGCCCAAGCTTGTCCACGGGCCCAAGAAGATTCATCCGCATATCCCTGTGCAGTTTGTCTCTTACGCACTTCTCCTGTCTCCGGATCGTAATCTACCACATGGTAGCAGCTGTTGTCCGGACGGAAGTGGTGAGCCATTGTTGTATCAGCATGTTTCACTGCAATATTGTAGAAAGTAGAATCTCCGGAAAGAGCTGTTGCTTCAAATAAGAGTTCGAGATTCATCATATTATCAATAATCACCGGACATTTCCATCCCCGTGTTCCCTGCCAACCTTTATCGGCATCCCATGACTGGATAACGCCTGCATTCGGACGAAAACGAGTGGACAATGATTTGGCAGCTTCTATAATGACGTCTTTGTACTCTTTCTTATCTGCCATGCGATAGCCGTTCAGATAACTGCAACCAATCATGAAACCTACATCATGATGCCATTTCAGATATTTCACAGAATCAAGAGCTTCTGTGTATTTCTCAGCCAGCGGCAACCATTTCTTATCACCCGTCAGGTTATAAGTCAACCATATACTACCGGGAAAGAATCCGGAGCACCAGTCTTCCATCGGTATGTAAGAGATACTCCCATCTTCGTTGATTGTTCTCGGATTCAAGATTTTACCGGACTTCTCGATAATGTCCGTCTGGATTGTGTTCTGTGCCACAGCGTTGTCGATGTTGTCCTGAATAAAGTCTACTTCAACCTTTTTTTGTCCACCGCAACTCGTAAAGATCAATAGGGAAAGTCCTAATGCGCTAAGAATTGTTTTCATAATACAAGGATTATTTGTTAAGTGATTAATTTTCCTGATGGCAAAAGTAGTGCATTTAAATAGAATTGACCGACCTAAATAATCCAAATGAAGGACAATTTTGGTACATTTCACTGAAAAATGAAGGAATGGATAGAATTATATATTCAAAAAAACAGAGTCCAGATACAAAGAAAGTATCTGAATTCTGTTTTCTCAATTATATAATATTGCAAACTATATCTATAATTCGAATGGCTACAGATGAGTTGCCTTGTTCAGCCAAATGGCTAATCCGGCTTCTTACTTTAAACTTTCACAAATTTCCGTATTTACCCTCTTCAAATTCTGTTCATCCAGTTTTATTACTTTGCGGTCGTATGTCATCAATCCGTTCACTTCGATCTCAACATCTGTAGTCTGTGTATAAACAGCAGCCGAGAATCCACGTGCAATCATATCCTTCAGCATATTAGCATACTTCAGATACTCATCAGTAGCTTCTTTGGAAGTACTAAACTGAACATACCCCCAATTACGATTCGGCTCCCAAAGATGCTCCTTCAGCACTAAACCAATTCCTCCATACTCTCCGAGTACAGTTGCACGCTGTGCGTCATATAAATACATCTCCGGACCGGGATAATTATGCAAATCGAGCATATCACCACAGGTATAATGATTACCTCCACTGGCAGGATTCACTAAACGGGAAGGATCATATTGCTTTGTCCATTCTGCTATTTCAGGGGTTTTAAACTGCCCCCAAGCCTCATTGAAAGGTACCCATGTGCCAATACAAGGATAAGAGTAAAGGCAGTCGATAATTTCTTTCCATTCTTTACGATAAATAGCCTCTGATTCAGCAGACCGTTTAAATTCTGTTCCCTCAAAATACTTCCGATTCTGCCACTCGGGATTCTTATCGCCACTCGGCATGTCCTGCCACACAATAACCCCTAAACGATCACAATACGTATACCAACGGGCAGGCTCTACTTTTATATGTTTGCGAATCATATTATATCCAAAATCTTTTGTCTTTTGAATATCATATACTAAAGCCTCATCCGAAGGTGCCGTATACAAGCCATCCGGCCACCAGCCCTGATCTAAAAGACCAAATTGAAACAAGTCCTTATTATTCAATTGTAGACGTACAATTCCATTTTTATCGCGTTTCGTTGAATATTTACGCATGGCAGTATAGCTCTTAACCTTATCGATCAACTTATTTTCTGAATACAGACAAATTTCCATATCATATAAAAACGGAGAATCCGGTGACCACCACTTTACATCAGACGGCATAGCAATTTCAACCGGAATACCATTTACGGAACTTCCTACAGCCACCAACTGCTTTCCTTCTAATACCTTCACCTCCAATTTATCTGAAAGCATCTGATGATCTGTCATAACCTCTACTGTCAACTTATTCCTGTCAATATCAGGAGTCGTTTTGATATTGACAATCGACCGGATTGGCACGGGTTCTAGCCAAACTGTTTGCCAAATACCACTGACAGGAGTATACCAGATACCTCCCGGCTTACTAACCTGTTTTCCTCTAGGCTGAGGACCTTTATCAGTCGGGTCCCACACTTTCACGATCAATTCATTTTCCCCATTCAGCAAGGCAGGCGTGATATCAAAAGAAAAAGGAGTAAATCCTCCTGTATGTTGTCCCACCTTTACCTTATTTACCCAAACATCCGCTTTCCAGTCAACAGCCCCAAAATGCAATAAGATCCTATGTCCTTTCCATTTGGAGGGAACCGAGAATTGACGCTGATACCAAAGTTCATTCTTCTCCCCAAGACTTTTCCCCACTCCGGACAAGCTTGATTCTACAGCAAAAGGAACTAAAATCCGACCACCATAACTTTGTGGCATAGCTTGACCTACCGGAGAAATAGCATAATTCCACAATCCGTTCAGATTTATCCAGTCAGCACGTTCCATAATTGGGCGGGGATATTCGGGCAACACGTTTTCAACATCTATTTTCGCCGCCCATTCCGTCATAATTCGACCGCCAACCGGTTTCCACTGTGCAAATAGATAAACACTATTAATAAGTATCACTAAAGAACATACAACTTTTCTCATCTACATTATTTCTATTAAGAGTATTTTTACTAGGTCAAGTTATTCCAATATAATATCAAACTGATCGTAAGGTGCCGTACGATGTGCCAGATGCCTGGTCAATTTTGAAATCCCAAACAAGGGAGAATAAGTACGTACTTTGATCGTTTTACCATCCGGCATAAATTCCAGAATGCGAAGCCAACCATCCCCTCCGTTCCCTTCCGGACCGCCTCCTACATATTGTACATTAAACGTCATTTGTGATACATCTTTCCCGGCACTGTTCTTATCCACCCGATAAGCCACATTATTCTCATATTCACCGGTGCCTCTTCCCACATGTCCGCAAAGTACGAGACGGATATTGGAAGAAGGATAAATAAGTTTCTCCCAAATAGCCTGCCCCGAGTTTTGTGGAGAAATCTTATACCCATCTTTCGTAACGCGCTTATTACCTATATCAAGATAAGAATGAGTGATAAAAATCACCTTATAATTCTTGTATCTCGGCTTGTTTACCAAATCTTTCGCCCATTGCAGAACTTCATCACGAGGCACAAACTCTACTGCTATAACCAAAATCTTTCCCCATCCCGGCTCATCAAACTCAAAAGCCGAATTCTCTAAAGACGCCCTGCCTTCACGATTAGGAAATTCACTGACACAGATATTCCGCCAGGTAGAATTTCGTTCAAAAGGAATATAATCAGGAAAATAAGTACGACCGTTTTCTGCGGCTTTGTATCCATAATCATGATTGCCTGCGGCAATAATATAAGGTACTTTGTTATCCAGTCTTTTCAAAGCCTGCGATGCTGCCTCCCACATTTCACGACTGGTCTGGTTCAGCATCTTACGGTTTAATACATTATTATCATTCTGCTCCACCAAATCGCCTGTACAAAGGACAGCTTTAATTTTAAGCGACTCTATATTGTCCGCAATCCATGCGGTACAAAGATCAAAAAGCGGCTGGTTAATATCATACTTGGTATATCCCTGTGGATCACCGAGCAAAATCATAGAAAAGGATTCCGGATTGACCAATTTCTGGGGATCAGCCCGATGCTGCGCCGGGAGACAAGTGACAGAAGCACACAATATCCCGGCCAATAAATAGTTGAATAGTTTCATAGATTACTCTTTTTCTTCTTCGTTTTTAAATACAGGTGCACGAGATACGGATGCCGGTGTGCCATTAGTAATATAAGGCCAGCCATCACTGCTCCATTGTATGCGGTCACACATCAATTGACGACCATTATCTATTTTCGCTTTCTGCCAGGCATGATAGAAGAACCAGTCATTACCCTCATCATCCGTGATAATTTCGGAATTGTGTCCGGTTCCGGCAAACAGGTTATTACCCTGTAGAATTACTTCATTATAACTACTATTTTCTTTCATCACAGTACCGTTTTTACCCACATAAGGACCTTCGATATTTTTAGAACGCCCCACCACTACACGATACGTACTTCTTTCCTCTTCACAACAACTACCCGTAGAGCCAAATAGATAATAATAATTCCCGCGTTTATGAACCATGATGCCTTCTATTGAAGGACCCGCTATCTTTTCGGAAACAGCCCCTTTAATGGATAGACCGTCAGCACTTAACTCTACATAACGGATACCTCCTTCATAGCCTTTAGAAGTACTATTATAACTTCCCCAGAAAAGATACTTCTTACCATTATCTTCAAAATAACAAGGGTCGATGCACTGCATAGTACCAGAATTGTAGTCAAGAAGTTTTCCGTGATCCGTAAAAGGCCCTACAGGAGAGTCGCTGACCGCCACCCCGATACAACTATTCTTAGGCAAGTCCCAGTGCCCAAGAGTATAATAGAGCACATATTTACCATTGATATAGTTAATGTCCGGAGCCCATAAGCGAGTGTCCGGCTGCCAGTTCGGTTTTTGCAGAAAGGCTGCCCCAGCATAAGTCCACTGTGTCATATTAGTAGATTTGTAAATCGGAATATAGATATTATCCTGTTGGGTAACATACAAATAAAAGTTCCCGTCTGCCGCATGGATTATAGTCGGATCAGGCAACTGTTTGCCGACTATAGGATTGGAGAATGAAACAGGATTAGGGGTACTCCCCCCACCCCCATTTCCATTACCGTTACCCGGCCCATCCGGTTGTTCGTCAGAGCCACCGGAACATGCCATGATACACAATGCTGTTGCAATTAAAAAAGATAATTTTTTCATATATACTTTATTAGTTAAAACTAAGATTAATTTATCCAACCTTCATTCTGTTCCAAATTCGAGTTCATTTCCATTTCTTTAGCAGGAATAGGCCAACTCCAGCACTGATCTCCCAACCAGTACCAGGTATAAGTCGTTTCACCCCACATCTGCATCAGACCGTTACGATTATTATCAAACTTCTTATCTTTCCACGTTCCCCAACGCAATTCATGGAAATACATGGAATCTTCGCCACCGATTTCCCAGTAATACTCATTCCGGATACGTTCACGCAAATCACTCTGCCCGTTAACTTTCGTAGCAGGATAAGTTGCATTATTCAATTCGACATGCCCTGCACGACGTCTTACTTCATTAACACATCTGATTGCTTCGCTTTCATGGGTACTTCCCCATTCATTTAGCGCTTCTGCTTTCAGGAGCAATACTTCCGCATAGCGTATTAATGGAATATCCAATCCATAAGTATCACGTTCTGTCTGTTCCAGACCTTCAGGTACAAACTTTCTCCATAGATAGTAAAACTTATCGTTTGTATCAGTACGGATATCAAAAGGCTCTGCACTGTCGGAGCCACGATAAGGCCAACGCAATGTATAAGTATGAGCTATTCCAGAAGAAGCACCATTGTATTGTGCGTAAGGGGTAATGACAGCCATTTGCAGACGTGGATCACGGCTCTCGTAAGCTTTTTTGATACGTGCTTCATTGCCACTATCCAGATATTTGTTCATATCTGCCCCATAGGCAGCCATACGTTCCTTTTCCGCCGCAGACAGTCCATCGCGTAGAAAAAACACCACACGTTCTTTTTCTTTCATCGCACTATAGCCCGGCAAGTAGTTATCCCAATTAAACTTTTCTCCGGTCGCCGTCTCAAAAGATTCTACAAAATGCGGATTAGGCAAATAGTTATTCCACATAGAACCTGCTGTACAACGGTTGCCGTAAGTGATGTTCCTTGTATTGGAGTAGCCATATTGCTTGATGCATTGCACAGAGAATATCATTTCTTCACATTGTTCATTTGCTATTTTCAACAACTGCTTATAACTGGTAGCACCGGCCTTAGTATATAACCCGAAGCCACAGTCAGCCACAGAATTAAAATCATCAACCGCCGCCTCCCAATTCTTCTGCCACATATATACTTGTCCGCGTAATGCATAAGCAGCTCCTTTGGTTACCCGTCCATAGTTAGAGTCACCCGAATTATATTTACCCGGTAGATTGGGTTCATTCACACAATCTGTCAGATCCTGGAGTATAGCCGCCCAAACATCCGCTTCTGAAGAACGGGCTTTGTTACCGTTTTCAGGACTCGTGATTGCATTCATATATAACGGCACTCCTTTATACAAGATATTCAAGCGCATATAAGCAAATGCACGCAAGAATTTACATTCGGCGATAGCCCGTTGCTTCTCTCCGGTCGACATATCAGGAACCTGACCAATATTATCTATCACATCATTAGCACGATAGATAAAAGTATAAAAACGTTTATAAATATCACTGAACAGGCCACTTGAGGGAGTAGCTGCTCCTGTACAATTAGGCATTCGCTTAATCCAGTTCTTGTCTGTATCCATCACAGAAGAATAAGCATCCCATGGAATCCGGTGCGAATCCAAAATGCCGGAGTTAGGACAATATTGATCCAGAAAGACATTATATACGCCGATAACAGCCTGTTCGGCCAAAGTTGCTTTCGTCCAGATACTACTACCGCTTATGTTATTGGTAGGAGTAGTATCTAAAAAGTCCGCACCGCATCCAGCCATAGAGAAAGACAGCAAGGCAATAGATGCACATCTTACTAATTTCCGAAATATTTTTATTTTGTTTTTCATCATAAAATCGTTTTAGAGTAAGTTTAGAAAGTGATATTTACACCGAATGCATATTGTCTCATAGTAGAATATCCCACTGCGGTACGCATTTCCGGATCCATTCCTTCATACCCGGTAATGGTAAATAAATTTTCACCGGAAGCAAAGAAACGGATATTCTGTGCATATACTTTTTTCGACAGGACAGCAGGCAATGTATATCCGATAGTCAGGTTCTTCAGTTTAATATAATCCCCTTTTTGCAAATGTACTGATGACTGTGTCATACCACTTTGGTCGTTACCGGAGTTATTTGTCAAACGAGGATTCTTTGAACTCAAGTTCGTGCGCGGATCATTGGGATTTTTGGGATCAAAGAAATAGTGATCGTTTGCTATTGCTTCCCCAATAGCATATCCTTTGATGGTAGCACTGCTGTTCAATGCCAAACGATAGTAGTAAATCTTGAAACCTGCCGCACCGGACCAGTTCATGGAGAAATCGAAGCCTTTCCAATTAGCGCTTGCCTGCAGACCGAAGTTATACTTGGGCACATTGGAGCATCCCTGAAACTCATTATCAGCGTCATTACCATATACACCGTCGCCATTTAAGTCAGCATAGATGTAATCACCATACCAAATGCCACTCTTACTGACGTTCTGACGCGGATAGAACTTATACCCTGCCCCTACCATAGCATTCAGCCATTTCATGTCGTCTACTGTACGGATCATTCCGTCTCTCGGACCACCGTTGATATTGACTGTTCCATCTGCGTTAAAACCGTTTCCACTGCCTTTATATGGTTGCAACATATAGTATTCATTAATCATTTTACCCTCTATTACACGGGTAGATCCTCCGGTAGAGACATCGCCGATATTGGTTTGATAAACACGGTTCCCGTTTTCATCTGTCACCCAGCCACGCTGCAACTCTCCTTTGTATTTACTGACCTTGTTCTGGTTATAGGCAAAGTTACCGGATACACGATATTCTACTTTACCGATACGGTCTTGCCAATTCAGGGTCATTTCAATACCGCGGTTAGTCACTTCCGCAATGTTCTGACGAGGGCCACTGGCTGTCCCGAGAGACATATACATATCAGGGCGATATAAGATTCCATCCGTTACTTTATTATAAAATTCAGCCTCAAACGTCAGACGGTTTCTTAAAGTTGCAAAGTCGATACCAATATTCGTAATGGCAGTACTTTCCCACTCCAACAGGTTGTTGGAAATAGAAGTAATTGCCAAACCATTATTAAGGCTACCTCCAAACGCGTACTTTGCCGAGTTGTACACAGCCTGCCATTCGTAGTTACCAATCGCATTGTTCCCTAACTTACCCCACGAAGCACGTAATTTCAGATTGTCGATAGGAAGTCCTTTCATAAATCTCTCTTCACTGATTCTCCACCCGGCAGAGAAAGATGGAAAAAGCCCCCAGCGATTATCCGGAGCAAAACGGGAGGAACCGTCATAACGCATATTAACCTCGAATAAATAACGGCTGTCGAAAGCATAGTTAATACGACCGAAGTAAGAACGGGATGTAAATTCCTCACCTGTACCACCTATGGAAGAAGGAGTAGTAGCAGAACTTGAATCACCCACAGACGAATCTATTAATCCAAGTTTGGCAGTGTCGGTAGTCCGTTTGACAAAACGTTCTTCTTCAAAGCCCAATAACATACCAATATCATGCTTATAAAAAGTCTGGTTATAGTTGAGCAAGTGCGTTAATTTCCAATGGTTTTCACGGACATACGCCATACGGGTATACAAATCGGCAGGATCTTTGGGGGCAGCTATCCACTGATCTGTACTAAAACTATATTTCCCATAATCCGTATTTACGGACATCGATTCATAACGGTAATCTTTATAGTTCAGATTAACATCGTATGAAAAGTGTTTCAGAAACTTCACGTTGGCATAGAAAGTAGTAAAGAACTGCGTGTTTTTGATATGCCCTTCCGATTGTGCCATGTCCCACAGAGGATTGTGAGATTGCGGATCTTCCTCGTTCGCTTCCGGCGCACCATATTTTCCGTCATAATATGGATATACGCCCGGTATCATTTTTTGGGTATTGATATTGGTGAGTGAACCGGTATCGCTTTTCTTCTGGTCAGTGTGATACCCCCATACGCGAGTACCAATACGTAACCACTTAGTAATATCCGAATAAACATTGGCACGCAAAAAATAGCGTTGGTATCCGGTATCCTTGATTAATCCCGGATTGTCAGTATAAGATATAGAAAGATTATATCCGGTACGTCCCTCCTGTCCAGTGACGGAAAGCGAATGTTTCATCATCCAGTCGTTACTATATATCTCATCGTACCAATCTGTATTAGGATAAGCTACATAATTAGGATAGCCGGAAGCCGAAATGCCATTCGGATCTTTTTCCGCCTCACGCCATTGATTGATGGTAATGTCGCTGAAAGGAGCAGATTCTCCTATATTAGTAGCAGCTTCGTTCATCAATTCCATATACTTGGCGTAGTTAGATACCGTTTTTATCAGTTTGGTAGGTTGATTCAGTGAAAAAGTAGCATTGTAAGATACGCTGACCTTTCCTGTTTGTCCGGTTTTGGTAGTAACCAGAATAACCCCATTTGCCCCCCGGTTACCATAAATAGCACACGAGGCCGCATCTTTCAGGATGGAAATAGAAGCAATATCGTTGGGATCTACATTATTCAGACTTTGTTCCATCCCATCCACCAACACGAGTGGTGAAGAACTGTTCAGGGTACCTACTCCCCGAATATTGAAAGAAAAGCCTTCATTATATGGAGTCCCGGAGCTTTGCATCACCTGCAAACCGGCTGTCATACCGCTCAACGCCTGCGAAGCACTGACCAAAGGACGGGAAAGTGATTCCTTTTCCAAATTTACCGTAGCAACCGAACCGGTCAGGTTCACCTTCTTTTGCGTGCCATAACCAACCACTACTACTTCTGAAAGCATTTTCACATTCTCTCCCATTACAATGTTGAATGTCGTCTTGCCGGGCGACAATGAAATTTCCTGCGTGTCAAAACCGATATAAGACACTTGCAATTTCTTAGCGTCCTCCGGTATTTCCAATTCAAATTTCCCTTCCATATTACTCACCGTGCCAATATTAGTACCGGGAATTGATACCGATACTCCAATTAACAATTCATCATTGACATCGCTGATGACACCATTGATACGCCGTTTCTTATCCGATTTCTGAACGACAGGCCGGGTGATAATAATATGATTATCTTTTATTTTATAAATCAACTCCTGCCCTTTCAGAATCTGATCCAGTGCCTTGCTTATCGGTTGATTATCTACCTTTACAGTTACCTTACGGGTCAGGTCCACATCATTTTTCTCATATACTAAGGATACATTTCCTTTGACCTCCAACTCCCGGAACGCTTTGCGCACCGTTACGTCTTGCAAATGTAAGGTCACCTGTTGTGCATGAACCGACAGTGGAAGAACTGCAGCTAATAGCACGAAGAACATGCATTTGATGATTTTACTCATTGATTTAAGTTTTTATGTGTATATCTTTTGTTACTAACTCATTGTTTTACAATATTCTTATTTAAACATTATCCAGGATTGCGAACTAGCCTCATTATCCGCATTTTTAACATTGCCGTTCGTTTCCCAGTCGTATCTACCGGCTACCTTTCCTAAAGGCACCCCTCTACTATCATCCCGAATAACAACAGGACTATGATAGTTCTCACCAAACACAATGGCATCCGTACAACCCACTTCCTGCAATGCCACAGCAACTTCCCGTAAAGAAGAGCCATCACTAAAGACATTCCAAGCTGCTTTTACCGAGTTATAAGAATTCGTAAAACGATTACTTACAAAAATGACCAAGTCTCCTTCTTCCGTGATACCGACAGCCCGGCGTCCTACAGGCTTGCCATCAAAAGTCCAAATGCTTACCGGATTAGCAGCCCATGAATTACTTCCTGACAATGCTCCATCCATTCCTCTGTTACGGGTCGAAGTATTTCTTCCTTCATTAGTAGCAAATGTCTTGTAAAGTTCTGCATTTTCTCCGGCAATCATGATCTGCCCTTTTTGCAACGGATAGGAATATCCACTGACAGCACTGGTTGGGGACCACTGTACTCCATTGGCAGCTTGTTTGCCGGCTCCGCCGCTGGTAAACTTATACAAGTTATTATCTATCACTTCTGCATACGAAATCTCCGCTTTTCCATCAGCTGTAATTCCCAGAGTTCCCGGACAATACTTCAAAGAAGTAGATAGGTTATATCCGAGACGCGGTGCGGATAGCAGCCCACTATCATTCCACCCGAGGCTATAAAATATCGGTACCCAGAATTGCCCGGACAATCCCGGAACAAACAATGAATAATCCATATTATCATTCATGATAGCTGTTGTACGATGTTGAGCAGTGGGTTCAGCCCATGTTACATTGTCTTTATTCATATCCCAGCTAACCTTCATATTTATTCTACCGGCAGGAATAGTTATCAACCATCCCGTATTACCGCTCCTTCCATGCAAGTTTTTATTTTCATAGACAATCATGAAATCAGGAATACAAATACTACTGTGTTGGCTTTTTAGATCAGCAGTAATATTTTTCCAGTTTACCCCTGCGTCAATAATTCCATTTACAGCACTCAAGTGATATTTTTTAGTCATGTTGTTCGTATTGTCTTTTACAGTAATAGTAAGTGTGCTACTTAGGTCAACAATCAGGTTTCCGTTTTCATCCTTTTGACTGACGGGATCCGTAGAGATGATTTCTGCGTTATCTGCCAAAGTCGGCATCAACACAACGTTTGCAAATGCAGTGTTTTGTTTGAAACGTAACGAAGCGATGCCATTAATAAAGTTAGCACTAACCTGCTCTGTGTTACAAGTAGCCGTTACGCCTCGAAGTAGCTGAGTAGAAGTGCTGAAAATGGTATATTCGATATCATCTGCTCCATCATTCACTTTAATACGGGTGATACCGCTGCTCAAGTCCAGTACAGCATCAGTAGTAAGCGGATCAATGGGCTTTGCCCATTCATCCGCCAGTTTGAGTTTCACATTCACCGCACTTTGGTCGTCCAAAATGCGAAAATCTAAGGCTATGACCCTACTGTTCTGGTCAATAAGACCATTTATCCAGTTCCCTGTGCCATCTTCTGCCTGTATGGCTACCAATGGTTCTTTTACGTACCCCGGATCTTCGGATAAGACAACACCTTTCAGTTCATCTTCTCCGCATGACGTGAATATAAACACAAGGAATGTGCTTAATAGAAAATGTAGTTTCTTCATACAATATTATTTAAATAAGAAATAGCTTATTTTCTGTTATTCCTGAAAACAATCTTTATCCTGCATGACTAAACTAAAACAGCTGTTTGTATACCTTATAACTTAAAAAAGAGTGTCGCGCTATGCTCTTTTACAATCCTTCTTTTTACCATTCATAGAGATTCAGGTTAAAATATGCTTTATTGGCCTATTCATTAATATGACAGCCAGATTAATAAAAAGTATAGTGAGAAATGATTTTTTTATTCGTTCAGCCCTTCAACTCATCTTTTTATTAGTGAGTTTGGTCATCTTACATTTTTTCAATACCTTGCCCCCGAATTATCCATCGGAGAAACAGAACCTGTGAGTATTCACCTTAATATATTAACTAATAAATCAAATATACGATTTCTGAAAGACATAATGGAAAAAAACCTGGAAACAGAGATTATCGAGGCCCTGAAATCGGGTAAAGAGGAGGCATTCCGATACATCTATAAAACTTACTATACAGATCTTTGCCGGATAGCGAGAGGGTATTTGACAGACTCTTATCTATCAGAATCTATAGTAGAAGATTTGGTGTATAGTCTATGGGAAAACCGCTCTAAAATAACAATTAACACCTCATTGAAGAACTACCTTTTCAGAAGTGTAGCCAATAAGTGTATCAATTATCTTCAGCTTGAATATGTGAGAAGGGAAACGGCCTGCTCGTCAGAAGACCTGGTCATTTACAGCGATTTATGGTCCTTGGGCGAAAATCCGGTTGAGCATTTAGAGGGTAAAGAGCTACATTCTATTATCCAGAAGACGATTGACGGCTTATCTCCGGAAACCCGGAAGGTATTTTTATTGAGTCGTTTCGAGAACAAAAGACAAGAAGAAATTGCCGAAATCATGGGAATCACTATTCATACAGTGAAATATCACATGCGAAGTGCACTGGATAAACTGAAGGAAGCAGCAAGATCTTATCTTGCCCTGATTGTAATGTTTATTACGAATATATTTAATTAATATTAAAAAGCAAAGTAATTCACTATACTTCTTCTATTGACAAACTGTCCTGATGATAGCGCAGGTATATGATTTTCAATAGATATTAAGTTTAAGATGGTATGAAAGAAGAATTTGATAAACTGATATATGATTTCCTCTCGGGAAGTATCGCTAAAGAGGACTTGCATAAGTTGAACGAATGGATATACTCCGATCCGGAGAATCAGAAATATTTTGAACAGCAGAAACGAATCTGGCTTCTGTCTGCCGAGTATAAAAATGTATCTGTACACGAAGAACAAGCCTATAACAGATTTGCGAAACGAATCCGCAAACATAAGAGTGCTCCGGCAGGAAAGATGAGAAGAGCCTTATTTGTGAAGTATGCAGGTTACGCAGCGGCAATCATTATATTACTGTTTACCACTCCTTTTATAATTTATAATTTTACAACACCTGATGATTCTTTGATTTCCGAAGTATACGCTCCAAGAAAATCGAAATTAAAAATGAAGCTTCCTGACGGTTCTATAGTGTGGTTAAACGCAGATTCCAAGCTTTCTTACTCCGAGAGTTTTAGTCGAAAGAATCGCAATGTCCGGCTGGAAGGCGAAGGGTATTTTGAGGTAGAGCATGGAGAGCATCCATTTGTTATACAAACAGACTCCGCACAGATCAAGGTACTGGGTACTAAGTTTAACGTTAAAAATTATGGTGATGAGAATTATATAAAGGTATCACTCCTAGAAGGTTCCATTGTCTTATTGTGCATCAACCAAGAGTTTATAATGAAGCCTAATCAAACGATGACAGTTAATAAGCTTGACCAAACTTATAAGCTGACCGAGAGTGCTGACTATGCTGAACAGTGGATCAACTGCAAAGTATTCTGGGATGAAGTTCCTATGTCGATCATTTCTAAAGAGTTGGAGCGCCAGTTTGATGTGACATTCGCATTTGAGTCAGAGCAACTCAAGAATTTGATTTTCCATGGAAGTTTTATTATAGAAACAAATAATTTAGAGAAAATATTGGATATTATGTCTGAAACAAATAAATTTAGCTACTCAATTGAAAAAGATAAGGTATATATCCATTCATTGAAAAAATAAGAAACGATTAAAGAATCTTCAAAAATAATATCATGACCGCACAAGAGTTTTTTAAGAACGATCTGTTTGCCGAAAATGCAGGAGTAGTACTGCTGGAAGTACGCAAAGGTTACAGTAAAGCCAAATTAGAAATAAAACCCGAACATCTTAACGCAGGTGCCCGCACACAAGGAGGAGCGATCTTCACATTAGCAGATCTGGCGCTTGCCGCAGCTGCCAACTCGCACGGTACACTAGCTTTCTCTCTCTCGTCCACTATTACTTTCCTACGTGCCAGCGGCCCCGGAGATACTCTCTTTGCCGAAGCACGCGAACGCTATATCGGTCGAAGTACAGGTTGCTATCAGGTAGATATAACAAACCAAGACGGAGAGTTGATTGCAACTTTTGAATCTAGCGTATTCCGAAAGGATCAGAAAGTGCCTTTCGAAGTTCAGGAATAAAACAGGAAAGCGCATCAACACTTTTAAAAGTATACCTTTTAGAAACAGATAACGCGGATGATACGGATAAAAAGATAATAAATCCGTGTCATCCGCGTTATCCGCGTCTAAAAAATAACAGGTTGGCAGGGCCATTTACTTCTGATATGCCTTCGTTTTTTCTCTATATCTATTTAACGATAGAAGTCAGCGGATGCCGGTTACCCGTCACATTATTCAGGAATGCTTTTGCCGAACCGAAGTTCAGGAATAAATCCAGACGGACAGGAAGATGGTTCAAGTCGTCCGTCACGAAGAAAGTAATCACCTCCTTTTCTTTTCCTTTCTTATCATATTCTACCAATGAGAAGATCAGGCAACGGTAAGTAACTCCATTCTCCGCTTTCACATTTTCTTTTCCACGGTAGATAAGCGTTTGCTCTTCCACTTTACGGCCCGTAGCCATCGGGAACTTGATTTTGTCTCCCACCTTATAATCTGCAGGGTCGTAAGAACGTGCCTGCGCCAAGATGCTTAACATATCGTATATACAACGGCTATCGCTAGCTTCAGATTCATCAAACGCTCCATCCCGATAAGTACGTTTCTGGTTTACGAGGCAAAGACCGTCCTTATAAGAAAACCAAGCCTCATCAACCGTGTAACGTTTTCCCTCTTCAGCACCTTTGCGGAAATAGCGCGGTTCCAGTTTTTCACCGATCACACAAGTCAGCGTATCGCGCATCTTGAAAAAGAAGTCTGCCCGTTTACTGCCCAAAGCAAGCAGATTGATCCGGTAGGCAGGTTGTGAATGATAAGTAGTAGCATTCGTCGTCAGACTGGCAAGTCCGGCTTTCACCCAGACAAACTTCCAGTTAAAATATAAATCATACATTACGTGTTCGCCGGATTGAAACGCATCATTCTTCGCTTCACATTGAGCACTGGCTGGGAGGGCGAAAGCTCCCATCAGTAAGGCCACTAATCCGATAATAAAATTGCGCCGAACGCTAACGACGGCGGTTCTGACTATTTCGTTCCCGATCCTTTTTCTTCTTGTCTTCATCTGGTTTTTGTTTTTTAAGTTCATCCAGCTTTTGCTTATCCAGCGGAACTGCATGAATATCCCAACTTTGTTCTAGATCCCAGTTGGCTTTCGGCTCTAAAATCTGATTATAATAATACACCTCTTCGGGCTGCACCCCTTTTTCAAAATTGCCGGTATCCCATTCACCGTTTCCATTCCGGTCGTTAATCAACCGGGCGGAGTACTTACCGGGATTTAAGTAATAAAAGTCGGCATAACCTCCTTCCTCTACTCTTCTTCGGCGTACCACTTTATCCTGCGCATCCAACAGTTCAACGAAAGCATTAGGTTCCGCTCCCGTCACCACAAACGTGATTTTGGCATATTCTTCCAAACTACGCACCTTGAACCCTTGTTTTATTTTGTCTGTAAACAATCCGTATATACCATGGAACGCAGTCGAGTCTACCGAAAATTCATATTCCAGTGTCGGCTCCCAATCATAATACAGATTGAACCTCTTTAGATTCACAGAGTCCTGTTCAAAGTCGAATGGTATATCTTTCCAGAGCGTATCTACCTTTTGCCGTAGATGGATGGCCGCAGTATCGAAACTGGCTATCGGTTCTTCAAAACTCAAAGAGATAGAACCATATACATCCATTGACGAAGGAGCACCGACATTTACCGGCAAGAATTTTGTCGGTTCGGGTTCATCCTCTTCACCTTTCTTTTTCTTCTTTTTCTTTTTGTCCTTATCCGGCTCCTCTTTCTTATATTTCTGCTTCGAAACGAGGTTGAGCGTATCCGTACGGGGCACTAACTGATTCAATGTATCCGTATAAAGATAAGTCAGGCTCATGGCCAGCGTATCCTGCTTAAAGAGCAGGGAGTCTTTTACCCAATAATGGATGGTGTCGTTCCGCTGATTCTTTTCGATAACAAAAGCATCCTTTTCATCGAAGTTCAAGCCTTTCAATACAGGCAAAGTATCTGCCTTACCTGCAAAATAGAACGTAAACTTCTGCGGAACCAGTCTTTCCGACTTGATAAGGTATTGCGAATAATTGAGTTCCTTAAAGGCACGGAGGATGACATCATCCGGCAAATAATGCATATATTTCTTCTCAACAATCGTGTCATAAGTCAATGAATCCACCCAAGCCGTATCCATGCGGATACGTTCTTCCATACGAGGGATAATCAACGAGTCATGGAAAGCGATCATCTCGCTCTTCTGATTAAAAGTGAAGTTCTGGTCGGCATCCATCAAACCGTAGATACGATACTTGCCGGGAGCTATACCCCGGATAGAGAAACGCCCACGGCTGTCCGTACGTGCCACACGGTCGAAAGGCAATTTGTTGAAAGCCGAATCGTTCAAGTTGGAATGTAGTCCGACAAGCATACCTTTAATAGGCTCCAGGTTAGAGGCATCGAGCATCGTTCCTGCTACTTCCATCGTATCGATTTCCGTACCGGTAGAGAACGTAAATGCAAAATTCCCTAGCGGGTTACCTTCATTATTGTCGACAATTGCATCCGAGAAGTCAATCGTATAGGTCGTGTTAGGCTTCAAAGAGTCGAGTAGGTTGACTTGTATTCTCTTGCCGGAAGCCTTGATTTCCGGTTGCTGTATCTGGGGAGGAGAAACAACGACTTTTTCGGTTGCTTTCTCCAGCTTAATAAACTCATCAAACATCAAAGAAATTTTAGTCCTTTCATTATTCAGAGCGCCCGCAGCAGGAGTACTACCGATGAAACGGGGCGGCGTCTCATCATAAGGGCCTCCGTCCGGCCGTCCAATACTGGCGCAGGAATATAACATAGCTCCCAGCGTTACTACCGGAAGCACCTTGCGAACTATTTGCTTTATCTTTTGATTCTCAAATTGTAACATGCTGCAAAAATAAGCGTTCTTATTCAATAAACACCACACTTTCTAGCTAATTTATTAAAAAAGGAAAGGGTGACTTAAGGTAATAAACAATATTTGCGACGTTTTTATTTTTTTCCTGCTAATATAATTAGTTTTATTGCCTAAAGAGATTACCTTTGTTGCCTAATCTTTTTTCGTTCCACTATAGTGTTCCGCAAAGAACACTATAGTTTCCCTTGCGGAGCACTATAGTGGGACGAAAGAGAAACTATAGTGGAACGAAATAAAAGTAGCAAGTGAAGTAAATCCGGATAGGCAAACGGATTTATCAATGTGCCTACACTAAATAAAAACGAATATGAGTATACAATATGACCTTTACGACACGCCTGACATTCAACAAACAGGCGACGCACAACCGCTTCATCCCCGCGTAGTATTCAAAGGAACCGTTGATCAGGAAGAATTTCTAGACCGTGTACACAAATTCACAGGAATAAGCCGCAGTTTACTGGCAGGTGCTATGCAGTCTTTCCAAAGCGAGTTGAGAGATCTGATTGCCAACGGATGGATTGTGGAACTGGGAGATATCGGATATTTTTCAGTGTCTTTAAAGGGACCTCGTGTAATGAAGAAAAAAGATGTGCACGCACAATCTATTGAGCTGAAGAATGTCAATTTCCGGGTAGGCAGCCAGTTTAAGAAAGAAGTAGGCCAGCAAATGAGACTAGAACGTGGAGAATCGATGACTCGTCACCATGGGAAAGGGCACAGTGAAGAAGAATGTTTGACAATAATCAACCAGCATCTGAACAAATATCCCTGCCTGACCCGCACCGACTATAGCCGATTGACAGGACACGACAAAAAACGTGCTTTGAAAGAACTGAATGCTTTTATCGAACGTGGACTCTTAATCCGTTATGGAACAGGCAAACAGGTGGTTTATGCAAAGGAAACAGAAAGTTAAGTTAAAATCATCTAGCAGAATTACCTAGAATTCCAATTCTGAACTGAACAAAAAAACAATAATTCAGTGTAGGGTTCTTTTTATATTAATCATATTTATACTGACTTTTAGTAAATCAGAACTATCTATGAAATTATAAAACAAGATTACTTGCTTTATCAATATTTATTGCTACTTTTGTAGCGGTTCCTTTCATACGTAGAGAGGAACATTTTATTTTTTTACAGAGAACGATTATTTATTGCATTCAACCATAAATTCGGCAAAAATTTACCGCGAATGGCAATAAGTGATGTCAGGTCTCGTGCACACTTCTGTATATAATTTGTTTATATACCCAATGGGCGTGGGACTATCACTTATGTCGCGGAGGGTCTTTGCCGAGCCTATGGTTG
Organism: Bacteroides sp. LFL-34; assembly: GCF_027257075.1. Lineage (NCBI taxonomy): Bacteria > Pseudomonadati > Bacteroidota > Bacteroidia > Bacteroidales > Bacteroidaceae > Bacteroides > Bacteroides sp. LFL-34. Next base: position 66,970 of record NZ_JAPQKZ010000003.1, read on the forward strand.
GCGTACAGTTGGTAGTTTCCCACGCTCTCTTTTTTAAACCGCGCACCACAGGGAAATGATGCGACAAACATAACAAAGATATGTACGATGACTTGAAAGAAAACATTATTCTATTAATGCAGCACCCTATCGCGCGCCGCCCCATCTCCAACTTATCAGATGAAGAACGAGAAAAAGCATTCGACTTGTTGAACTATCTTTCAACTTTATCCGTTGACGAAAACTATACCTTGTTAGATTACATCCAAATGGCACGTCTTGAATATGCACTTGGAGAGCTTGAGTATAAAACAACCAATGATACAGAAAAAGTAATACGACATTTTAGAACCGCCCTCCAACATCTGGAGAAAGGAGGGTTCGACTTAAGTATAAGCAAGTGGACAGAGTTAGTCAGCCTGCGAACCAAAGAAGATACGGAATAATTCAGAATCATACTCCTTACCAGTATATATAGAAGATAGACAACAAAGCGAAAAAGATTGCTTGTGCAAGTAGTCCTTTCGTTCTATCTTCGAAGAGGATGCCTTCCCCACACTTGACACCCCAATATCTTGATCGGCATCCTCTTCTTCTATCTTTCTGCCAAATTTTTTTTACATAAAATTCCCCAATACAGCAGCATTCTACTTATTAACTAATTTATTAACGCACAATTCTTTTTCAGCTTGGTCATGAATTTCGGAAACCATATCTTTGCATCGTGATCACAAAACAACAATAAAACAGATTAACTAACTATTAAAAAAAGAAAGACTATGGCATTAAAGTATGTTGTCAAGAAAAGAGTTTTCGGCTTTGACAAAACAAAGACTGAAAAGTATGTAGCACAGAATGTAATTACCAATACGGTAAATTTCAGAGATTTATGCAAGGAAGTATCCATGTTCGGTATGATTCCCGAAGGCGCAGTGAAACACGTGATTGACGCACTGATTGATGCGTTGAACACGAACCTCAACAAAGGATTGTCTGTGCAATTAGGTGACTTCGGATGTTTCCGTCCGGGCATGAGTTGCAAAAGCCAGAAAGAGGAAAAAGATGTAGATGCCGATACCGTTCGTCGGGTGAAAATTGTATTTACGCCGGGATATAAATTTAAGGATATGCTGGATAATGTAAGTATTTACAAGACGGAAGGAAACGGCGGCACCTCTTCCGGAAATGGAGGGGGAAATAAACCGGAAAATCCGGACGAAGGCGGTAGCGGTGAGGCCCCGGATCCTGCAGCATAAAACTGGAACAAGGGACCACACATAGAAAAGAACTTCTTCCCATAAAAATGAACCCTAAAAGTTAGACAAAAACTTTTAGGGTTCGCTTAGTCATAGTTACCAGCCTGTATTTTGACCTAAATTAGGATTCTTATAATATTCAGTCTGTGGTATAGGATATAAGTACATCTTATCATCCCAGTTACGTGTTTCAAGCAATTCTTTCTTATAAACAGGCAAGCCGTTTTCCATAGTGATCTTGATGCAATAAATAGCTTTGGTTTTATCACCGATTTTCCAACGGCGGATATCCCAGAACCTATGGTCTTCGAACGCAAGTTCCACTCGTCTTTCACGACGGACGCTTTCAGTAAACGCATTGCCGCTTGTTGTAATGGCAGGCATATCAGCAGCAGCACGCACCTGATTCAGTGCCGCACGTGCAGACAACGGATGGTCATTATCCGTATAATCAGCGTCTTTCCAGGCATCCATTGCTTCCGCATAGTTCAGGAGAATTTCCGCATAACGGAATATGATGAAATGGTGCGGTTTCTTTTTCTCATTGGAAGGAGCTAGAGAAACAGTCTCATTCATATACTTCTTCAAATAATAACCTGTGGTAGTCGCTCCGGTTGTTCCGGCACCGTCTTTTCCTCCTTCATAAGACTGGATGGTCGAGTTCATCCATGTATCGCCATTGCAAAGCACCGTTTTATAGAATCTCGGGTCTCTGCCTTCATACGGATTCTGCCCCGGTGTAATCTGTTCCCAGTCAAAGTCTTTTCCATTAGTCATCTGGAAGGCATCCACCAGGTTCTGGGTGGGCACGTTGCCTGTTTTCCCCTTTTCATAACTGATGGGCAAATTGTTAGCTTCAAAATCAAAGCTTTCCCCATTTCTACGTTCAAAAATTAATTGCGGAGATTTCAATACATCGTTTCCACCATTCTTGTCATACAGAGGATCTACATTCGTCTTCGGCAAACTGTACCAGTTCTCTTTTATGATAGCATAAGCCGCATCGGCAGCCGCTTTCCATTTATCGGCATCCTGTGCGGGATTATGCAACAAACTCGCCGCATAAAGAAGAGCACGGGATTTCAATGCCAACGCTGTACCTTTGGTCACACGTCCCGTCTCCGCCCAAAAGTCCTGATGACTGACAGGCAGAGTTTTGGCCGCGTCACTACATTCGTCACAGATATATTTTATCACTTCATTGAAAGAAGTCTTTTCCACGCCGTTGATTTCATCCAAAGCATACGTACGTGTCAAAAGTGGAATATCACCGTATCGTTTAGCCAGTTCGAACAGATAAAAAGCTCGCAACACCCGTAATTCTTCACGATACATGGTAGCTTTGGCAATGTCTTCTTCATACGTGTCGTTCCAGCGGAAACGCTCCAGTTTTTCCTGTGAATAGTTTTCAAGAAATGAATTGACGGAACGGATAGCTCCATAGCACTTCGACCACATATTATCGACTGCATTGTTGGGACTCCAGGCATTGTTATAAAAGTCGTGAACACTATTATCACTCCAGACATAAACAGAATTATCCGTTGCAGACTCCCTCAAAGCCCCGTCGAGCACTCCGAGATCTCCGGGCAACTGGCTATAAACGTAGGTAGCCAAACCTTTCACATTGCTAAAGTAGGAATAGGCCTCTTCCCTGTCCAAGCCTGTCGATTCGTCCAATTCGAGCAAGCTACACCCCGATACGGATAATAGCAAACCTGTATATAAAAGGATATATTTTCTCATGGTCATTTCACATTTTAGAAGTTAATATTCAACCCGAAATAAACGGAAGTCATATCCGGATAATTGATTTTCAGATCTTCACTGTTCATATACTTCACATGATCGAGCGAAAAAAGATTGTTAGCTCTCGCATATACCTGAATCTTTTCCATTTTCACTTTCTTCGCCCAAGAGGAAGGAAGGTTATAGTAGACATTCAGGTTACGAAGTTTGAAATAGCTACCGTTCTCCAACCACTGTGTACTGTTTCTGAAGTTATTGGCATTATCCAGCGTAGTCAGGCGGGGGACATTTGCGATATCTTTCGTTTCTTCCGTCCAGCGGATTCTGTCGTTCAGATACCAGCTGGAAATATTCGTGTTGTTTCTCAACGGCCAGTATACGCTGGCAGTGTTCAACATCACACTATAATGGGCTACTCCTTGAAACAGAGCATCCACGCCGAAACCTTTATATTCAAATCCCAAATTAATGCCATAATAAATCTCCGGTATGGCAGTGGAATATCCTATCGCCTTCTGGTCATTGTTGTCAATCACGTTATCGCCATTCAGATCTCTGTACTTGACATCACCCGGACGTACTTCCGAGAATTTCTGCACAGGACTGCTCTTTATGTCCGCCTCATCTCTGAAATAACCGATAGCCTCCCAGCCAAAACACTGCCCGACAGGGTAACCTTTTTTAGACAAATAGCCATACGGCTGATATCCCTCACCATTTTCTACGACTTTACTTTTGGCATAGGAGAAGTTGGCTCCGATATAATAGTTGAAGTCCTTGTATTCCTTTTTCCACATGGCAGAGAGTTCCGTTCCTTTTGTTTCCACTTTTCCTGCATTCATCTGCGGAATAGTAACCCCGATTGCCGATGAGATCAGCCCACTTCCGTCAATCAGGATATTAGTGCGCTTGTCATAAAAACCGTCAATAGAAAAAGTCAGTCCCTTGAACAGGCTCATATCCAAACCGATATTATATTTATCCGCAACTTCCAGATCCAGTTGTTCCATTGCCAACACTCCTTCCTTCAGGCTACTTCCGGCAGAAGTATTTCCGGCCTGAAAATAGTAAGCACCGCTTCCTACCCAATATTGCTTATCCATGTCATAATCATAAATATCATATCCGGAGCGTCCGTAAGAAGCACGAAGTTTCAGATAATCAAAAGCAGAAATTTCTTTCATGAAATTCTCGTTCGAAAGTATCCAGGCGGCAGAAATGGCGGGATATGCACGATACTTGTCATTCTTCCCCAATACGCTGCTGCCAAAACAGTTGGCTACGATATCCACCATATAACGGTTGTCAAAATTATAACCTGCGGTTCCGATGATGTATTGACGGTAACGACTGTTATTAGCCCCTGTCAACGTCATTGATTCTTGACGAAACATAGCACTGGCCGTAAAATCATGTTTATCCCATGTCCGGTGATAATTGACCTTCGCTTCAAAATTGGCATGTATGTATTGATTGGCCAATCCTTTGTTGCTGATTTCCAGTTCATCGTTAGGATTTCCGTAATTCGTGTAAATCGGTTCTCCGTCTGTGCCTTTTTCAATGGTCTGGTACATAAAACTTTTCTTGGCTGTTTCCTGATAGGTTGCATTATTATCATAAGCAATAGCGAGTTCCGCACTCAACCCGCGAGTCAATACAGACAAATCCTGCACCAACCGCAAATCCGCCTGCAACATACGCTGATTCAGTTTATAATAACCTACGTCCGCCAGATTGGCTATCGGGTTTGTTTTCAGCACATTGTTACTGCCCCAGAATCCATTCTGTGTCTGCACGGGAAATGCAGCGGACGGGGTGTTGAAAATCTGTTCAAACAAAGTAGCTTCCGATGTGGTGGGACGCTTGGTCTCTCGCAGCATACCGAGCATACTCAATTTCAATTTTGTCGCGTCCGTAATATCCACATCCAGATTCATGCGAAGATTGAGGAAGTATTTCTTCATCTGGGAGTTATAGCGATCTGTATAATCAGTGTACTTGCTATTCAGCAGTCCCATATCGTTTTTGTAATTGAGGACACTGAAATAACGAAGCCGCTTGCCACCTCCGCGGAAAGTAATGTCCAGTTGATGACTGGTCGTATGATTGCGTAACGCTTCTTTCTGCCAGTCCACATTCGGATAAAGATCGCTATTGCCTCCGGACAGGAAAGAAGCCTCATCCATGTCCGGTTGCAAGCCATCATATCTCAATGCTTCATTACGGGCTTTGGCATAGGTATAAGCATCGGCAAATTCCGGCTGATTAACAGGTAAGCCTAAACCGAACTTGTAGTCTACTTTTATATCCTTCTGGTTATATATACCGCGTTTGGTAGTTATCAATACCACTCCGTTAGCGCCTCTGCCTCCCCAAAGAGCAGTAGCAGCACCGTCTTTCAAAACGGATATTGATTCTATTTCCGAAAGGTTGATATATTCGAGAGGGCGTGCAAAACCATCTACTACAAATAAAGGTGTATCTCCATTCAAAGAACCGCGTCCCCGCACATTGAGACGAGATTTATCTGTGCCCCAACTAGTGTTCTGCATCACACTCAATCCCGGCAACAGGCCATAAATGGCATTGTAAGGACTAGTGGTAGCATTTTTATCTAATTCATCCGAATAAATGGTAGAGACAGCCTGTGTCTTCCGTAATTCGGTGGTCGTCTGTGTGCCCAGATCGATTACCTTATCTTGTCCTTCATTATTTTGCGCTATACCCGTAGTGGCAAATGCCAACGAGAAAGCCACGATATAAAGTGATTTATTCATAATCATTCTTCTTATTGTTCAACGATTTGATTATTACCAACCCGGATTCTGAATCAATCCATATTTCTTGTTTATCTCATCTATAGGCAGAGGCAACAGGAAATACTTGTCGTTCCACTTTTCAGGTTTTGCATACTGACGCGTTTCCGCCATTGCATGAGATACGGCATAAGAAAAGCCGCTTGGCTCACCGGCCGCTTTTTTAATAATCAGACGTGACAATTGTCCGGTAAATATATCTGCGCGTTTCCAACGTACCAGATCGAAATAGCGTACTTCTTCATAGCCGAATTCAATGGCTCTTTCGCGTAATATCGCTTCACGCAAAGATTTGCCAGCCGGAACATCTGTTGCCGAAATCGCAGGCATACCTGCACGCAGTCTGGTTTTATTCAGATAATCATAAGCCGTATTGCCAAACTCATCACGGACTTCCGCCTTATTCAATTCATTCATCGCTTCGGCCATATTCAGATAAACCTCCGGAAGGCGGATCAACGGACAAGAATAAAATTTGCCATTCACTTCGTCATTGAAGTTTCGTATAAATTTTCTCATGGCAACCCCATTGTAACTCATTCGTCCGTCTTTATAAGGCGCCTGGGTGGCTCCTTCATAAATCTGCACTTTCTGGGCGCCCTTAAACTTATCTCCATTCACAGCAACCGTTTCATATAAGCGGATGTCTCTTCTGGGGTTTCCGTCCTTATCAAAGAAAGGGAATTTATTATGGTCCGGATTGTTCCAGTCGAATTCTGTTCCGTCTTTCATCTGAAACATATCGACATAAGTCAATGTAGGAGAAGCAACTCCATAACGCACCTGGGCAAACGGAAGCTTTCCCGTAGCATAAGTGGTGAATCTTCTGGAAGAAATCAAAACTTCACCGTTATGGCGATTGAAATATCCTGCTGCAAAATCATCGCGGGGATTACCTGTATTCACCAGTTGATAAGCGTCCGAGTTCTTTTTATTAGCCCGCATAAATTCTAATCCGGCATCCAACGCCTTCTGCCACCTGTCCGGTGAATAGTTACCATACCAGGTAAGGAATTGAGACGAAGCATCTCCTTCCAGATAGGGTTTTTCAGCATTAAATAAAGGACTCGCCACAAACTGAAGCACCCTGGACTTTAACGCTAAAGCAGAAGCAGCCGTCATTCGTCCGTCATTATCTGCATTCACCTGCCAAGGCAGTACAGAGGCTGCCGCATCCAGTAATCCAACAATCTTCTGTACGGTTTCTTCCACTGTCATACGAGGAAATTTCATCGCATCTTCTGCCGTATATGCATGGTCTATCCACGGCATACCACCATAATAACGGAGCATTTGAGAATAATGATAGGCAATGATTACTTGCGCTTCCGCTTTTCCTATCGCTTTCTCATCCGCAGTCATATCCGGCACTCTATCCACATTCTCAATGTAAATGTAGGCTCTTCGAATACCATAAACCGGCCCTACTCCTATCGTAGCACTGGCGACATCCAACCGATATGGAAGATGTTCCAGATATGTATTTGTTCCGTCCACTGTTCCTGTATAGAATTTAGGCGCTCCCTTTTTCGTCCAGTCACCCAGATCGGTTAGCATTTCCAGAACGCCATATCCCAGACGTCCTTGCATCGGCAGATAATCCGGCAGGGAATGATAAGTTTCCGCCAGTGCCTGCTCAGCATATACCTTTTTGTTAAAAACAGAATCGATATTCTGTTCGTTACTTATCGGCTTATCCAGAAATTTCTCTCCAAATTTAAGGTCTTCGCACCCTATCAGTGTCAATACAGAGAGAGAAAGACAGCCTATATATTTTTTATAGTTTTTCATTGTCAGCACTATTAAAAGGTTAGATTAATACCTAAATTATATATTTTAATGATAGGGTAAGAATCCGCATTATTCGGATTACATTCAGGGTCCATGATGTCAAACTTATCAAAAGTCAGCAGATTATAGCCTGTCAGTTTTATACCTAACTGCTGGATACCCAGTTTCTTCAACATCTTCTTATCTGTGAAGTTATATCCTATTGTCACATTCTTCAGCTTCAAATAAGAACCGTCTCGCACCCACAAAGAGGAGGAACGCATATTATAGACTGCATTTGTCTCTGTAAACCGCGGTGTAGTAGCTGTATTAGCCGTTTCCGGTGTCCAGCGCGTATCTGCATGGAACTGCATCAAACCACGGATTTTACCATTACCAAAAGGTTCTCTGAAAGCTCCGTCCAGCAACAAAGAGCGTTGTGCAGCACCAGTCCAGTTCATCGTCAGGAAAAAGCCTTTGTAATTGATGCCATAATTCAATCCGAATGTATAAGCCGGACGAGTCGGGTTTCCAATAATAGTCTGGTCATCGGAAGTAATTTCCTCATCACCGTTCAAATCCCGGTATTTCACATCACCCGGCTTCACAGACACACCCGGATCGGGCAGACCTGCCACCAGTTTGCCGTTCTCTCCGAAGTCCGCTTCTGTATAGAAACCGTCCGCTACATACCCGAAGAGTGTCCCGACCGGATTTCCTGTCCGCCACATATAAGGTTCATTAGGCTCAACCTCGTCTTGGAAAATAATCTTATTCTTTGAATAGGAAACGTTTGCCTGAACATTATACTGAACCTGCCCAATCTTGTCATTCCACCTCACTTCTACCTCATATCCACGGTTTTTCACTTTACCCATATTTACGGCAGGTAGAATTGATGAAGTCAACCCCGTTAATAAAGGTACTGTCTTACGATTGATGAGAATATCCTTACGTTCTTCGAGGAAATAGTCCAAAGAGATTTTCAGACGGCTCTTCAAGAAATGAACGTCCAATCCATAGTTCTGTTTCAGCGCAGTTTCCCAAGTCACGTTCGGATTACCCAGACGCTTCTCCAATGCACCCAGAATTAACGCCTTACTGTTATAACCAAAGTTGAATCCATACTTATTGTTATTCCATCCGTCTACTCCGCTCAGATTCACATCATAAGAGTCCGGCAGGAATAAGAAGCGGTTATTTCCAAGATTGTCATTTCCGACCAAGCCGACAGAAGCACGGAATTTCAGATAATCAACCACCTTCTGTTTTTTCATGAAGGCCTCTTCCGACAGGATATAACCGATGGAACCGGCAGGAAACGCACCGAATCTCTTACCCGGAGCAAAATTCTCAGAACCATTATAACCGAAGTTAACTTCTGCCATATAGCGGGATTTGTAATCATACGTCAGACGGCCTACAAAACCGATGTAAGCAGACGGTACTCCCACCCATTGAGCGGGATAGTATTTCTTACTCTGATTGTACAAGAACAATCCCCCGACATTATGAAAACCAAACTTACGGTTATATCTCAAGCTTGCTTCCAGATACCAGTCTCGTGCCCGCGAGGAAGTTTCCTCATATTGCAAGCTCTTATTTTCTCCTTTGATCTTATAAACAATATTCTTGTTGAAATCTGGCGAATCATAACCAAGTGACGGATCTTCCAAAGAAGATTGATAGAAAGGCATAAATTGTTCCACTTGCCCTTTACGCTTTTTGGTAAAACCATAACTCGTATTATAAGCACCTTTTATTTCCGCCGACAATCCTTTGGTTATGAAGTCCAACTTCTGATTCAACAGAAGGTCCAGATTCATCGTATTATTAATAGCAGTTGAGTAACCCGTTCCATAACATTTAGGCAAAGCACTGTTGCCCAGATTTATTTTATTATCAAAACGTTCCTCGGGGGTAACTATGAGTTGTCCGTCAATTACACCCGGACTACTGAACGGAGTTGTCTGATTAATCAGTGTCCAGATCGAATTAGTCGCATCATTAATCATCGGCTCATTCCGGTTACCTACAATCCCGCCGATACCAATCTTCAGCGTGGTAGTCTTAGTTACATTAAAGTCTAAATTCGCACGATAATTGTATCTTTTGTATTTATAATTATTATCATACCCCACTCCTTCAAACTGTTTCAACAGACCATTCTGATATAAGAAACCTAAAGATATGAAGTAACGTATATCCTTTGTTCCTCCGGAAATATTCAGGTTATGCTGTGTCTGCATAGATGTTTTATTAAGCAGATACTTTCTCCAGTCGATACTGGGGTACATAATAGCTTCATCATTCAATCTGAACCGTTCAACTGCATAATTATTGAACACCAAATCGTTCTCGGTAGCATTTGGTTTGTCATTTGTTATAATCTCGTTTCTTAAAGTAGCATACGTATAGCTGTCTGCCATTTCAAGCATACGGGTGGGCATCTGGATACCAACTGAAGAATTTACGGAAATTTTCGCTTTGCCTTCCTTACCACGACGTGTAGTCACCAAAATTACGCCATTTGCACCACGCACACCGAACACGGCAGTAGCAGAAGCGTCTTTCAGAACCGTCACGCTCTCTATTTCATTCGGGTCCATTTGATAAAACGAACGTTCTATACCATCCACCAAAATCAAAGGAGAGGAAGCACTTTCTGTCAAGGACCCCACTCCGCGAATAAACACCTTAGGGTCTTCCTGTCCCGGCTGACCGCTAGTCTGGACGGATGAGAGTCCTGTAATCTGACCCGCCAGGGAATTGGCCACACTTGCATTCGGCGAACGTATCAACGCTTCATTGTTTACAGCAGAAATAGCTCCTGTCAGAGTTTCTTTCTTTTGTGTACCATAGGCCACAACTGTAACTTCCTGAAGTTCATTGGCCGTTTCTTTTAAAATAATTTTCAGTTGTTTGCGTCCATTTAATGGCACTTCTTGAGGTTCATATCCCATGAACGAAATTTGCAGAACTGCTTTTTGAAGATTGCTTACTTTTAAATGGAAAACACCATTCATGTCAGTAATAGCACCGTTGGCCGTGCCTTTTTCCTTTACATTGGCACCAATCACCTCTAAGTTAGATTCATCCAATACAGTTCCCGTTACTGTATTTTGCGCCCATGCCAAGAGCGAACAACACATAAGCATTAACGTACTGATGCACCTCTTGCATCTTTTTAGTCTCGTCAGTTTGTTCATAATAATAAATTTAAGAATTTGAAATAGGTTTGTTAAAAACACTCGTCACAAATTAAGTGAATGTAATAGTTTTTAAGATACAATTATCATACTAAAAAGGGACAAAATAGTACAAAATAAGAAATAAAAAGCATTAAAATTAGCTGTATTACTCATAGTATCAGGATGTCACGCTAGAAAAATACAGCCTATTCATCGTTTCTTCTTGACTTTACCATACTCGAGAGGTGATACTCAAAAAGTTAATTTACCAAGTTCTTCTTTCACCGTAAATCTATGCCAACTCCACATACCATTACCAGACTCCATTGAATAGTTCATAAATAAATTAAAATTGAACTATTGACATACCTATTAGACTTATTATTCTCCTTTATTAATCAAATTATTCCCTATCTTTGACTCCCGAAATTCAAACCTAATACAAAAACCCATGAAGAAACAACTACTCTCTTGCTGCTTGGCTGCATTGGGACTGACAGCAATTCAAGCACAAAGCTTCAATGAGTGGAAAGACCCGGAAGTGAATTCCGTAAACCGCTCCGCTATGCACACTAATTACTTTGCTTACGCATCGGCTGATGAAGCTAAAGCCGGCATTAAAGAAAATTCAACGAATTTCATGACCCTGAACGGTCCGTGGAAATTCAACTGGGTAAGACATGCAGATGCACGCCCGACTGACTTTTATCAGACTAATTTCAACGACAAAGGTTGGGATGACCTTCAAGTTCCCGGCGTTTGGGAGTTGAACGGCTACGGTGACCCTATCTATGTCAACGTAGGATATGCCTGGAGAAGCCAATTCAAAAACAACCCTCCGCTAGTGCCGACAGAAAACAACCACGTAGGCTCTTACCGCAAAGAAATCATCCTTCCTGCCGACTGGAAAGGCAAAGAAATTTTCGCACATTTCGGCTCGGTAACGTCCAATATGTACCTTTGGGTGAACGGACGCTACGTAGGATATAGCGAAGACAGCAAACTGGAAGCTGAATTCAATCTGACTAACTACCTGAAACCGGGTAAGAACGTCATCGCCTTTCAAGTTTTCCGCTGGTGCGACGGTAGTTATCTGGAAGATCAGGACTTCTTCCGCTACTCCGGCGTAGGACGCGACTGTTATCTTTACGCACGCGACAAGAAATACATCCAGGACATTCGCATCACTCCCGATTTGGACAGCCAATATAAAGACGGTACATTGAATATAGCCGTTGACCTGAAAGGAAGCGGCACAGTAGCTTTGGACTTGACAGATGTTCAAGGCAACAGCGTAGCGACTGCCGACCTGAAAGGTTCGGGCAAATTAAACACGATTCTATCCGTCTCCAATCCGGCAAAATGGACTGCTGAAACACCTAATCTCTACACACTGACCGCTACACTGAAAAACGGCAACAACGTAGTAGAAGTAATCCCTGTTAAAGTAGGTTTCCGCAAGATTGAATTGAAAGGCGGACAGATACTCGTAAACGGGCAACCGGTACTCTTCAAAGGAGCCGACCGCCACGAAATGGACCCGGACGGCGGTTATGTCGTTTCTCTCGAACGTATGTTGCAGGATATCAAAGTAATGAAAGAATTGAATATCAACGCTGTGCGTACCTGCCATTATCCGGACGACAACCGTTGGTATGACCTTTGTGACCAATATGGTCTGTATGTAGTGGCCGAAACCAACGTAGAATCTCACGGAATGGGTTACGGCGATCAGACACTGGCAAAGAACCCGAGTTACGCTAAAGCTCACATGGAGCGTAACCAACGCAATGTACAACGCGGATACAACCATCCGTCCATCATCTTCTGGTCACTGGGCAACGAAGCCGGCATGGGACCGAACTTTGAGGAATGCTACACTTGGATTAAGAACGAAGACAAGACACGTGCCGTACAGTATGAACAAGCAGGAACCAGCGAATTCACCGATATTTTCTGCCCGATGTATTATGACTACGACGCTTGTATCAAATATAGCGAAGGCGACATCCAAAAGCCGTTAATCCAATGCGAATACGCGCACGCAATGGGTAATTCACAGGGAGGATTCAAAGAATACTGGGACATCATCCGCAAATATCCGAAATATCAGGGTGGATTTATCTGGGACTTTGTAGATCAGTCCTGCCACTGGAAAAACAAAGACGGAGTAAATATCTATGGTTATGGCGGTGATTTCAACAAATACGACGCTTCGGACAACAACTTCAACGATAACGGTTTAATCAGCCCCGACCGCGTGCCTAATCCGCATGCTTATGAAGTAGCTTATTTCTATCAGGATATATGGACTACTCCTGCGGATCTTGCCAAAGGTGAAATCAATATCTTCAACGAATATTTCTTCCGCGACCTCTCTGCATATTATATGGAATGGCAATTACTGGCAAACGGGGAAGTAGTGCAAACAGGCATTGTATCCGACCTGAAAGTTGCACCCCAGCAAACTGTGAAAGTGCAAATTCCGTTTGACGTGAAGAATATCTGTCCTTGCAAGGAATTGTTGCTGAATGTGAGCTATAAACTGAAAGCCGCCGAAACGTTGCTGCCAGCAGGAACGACTATCGCTTACGACCAGTTAAGCATCCGCGACTACAAAGCACCGGAACTGAAACTGGAAAATCAACAGGCTTCCAACGTTCCGGTTATCGTGCCCAGTATTTTGGATAACGACCGCAATTACCTGATTGTTAAAGGTGAAAACTTCTCTATGGACTTCAATAAGCACAATGGTTACCTTTGTCGCTACGACGTCAATGGTATGCAAATGATGGAAGACGGCAGCGCATTGACTCCTAACTTCTGGCGTGCACCGACCGACAATGATTTCGGAGCCGGACTGCAACATAAATATGCTGCATGGAAGAATCCGGAGCTGAAACTGACTTCTCTAAAACATGCTATTGAAAACGACCAGGCAGTGGTTCGTGCTGAATATGATATGAAATCGATAGGTGGAACATTGTCACTGACTTATACTATTAATAATAAAGGTGCAGTGAAGGTTACGCAGAAGATGGTGGCAGACAAGAGCAAGAAGGTTTCTGAAATGTTCCGCTTCGGTATGCAAATGCGTATGCCTGTCAACTTCAATGAGGTGGAGTACTACGGCCGTGGTCCGGGAGAAAACTATGCTGACCGTAACCACGGAGCCATGCTAGGCAAATACCGCCAGACAGTAGAAGAACAATTCTATCCTTACATCCGCCCGCAGGAAACCGGAACCAAAACGGATATCCGCTGGTGGAGACTTCTGAACATTAGTGGTAACGGATTGCAATTCATATCGGATGCTCCTTTCTCTGCTTCTGCCCTGAATTATACCATCGAGTCATTGGATGACGGTGACGGTAAAGATCAACGTCACTCACCGGAAGTAGAAAAGGCAGACTTCACCAATTTCTGTATCGATAAGGCACAAGCAGGGCTTGCTTGTGTGAACAGTTGGGGAGCTATACCACTGGAAAAATACCGTCTTCCTTACCAAGATTATGAGTTAAGTTTTATTATGACTCCTGTATATCATAAAATAAAGTAAAAAACATAGTTAAAAAACACGGTATCAGAGAACAAGAATACCGAATTTAAAGTACTTTTGCAGCCGGAAACTAATTTAACCGAATTAGTTTCCGGCTTTTTCTTCCTTAACCCCCTTAATCTATATGGACGAACAGCACACTGGCAACAAACGCATTAAATTAAAAAACAGATATTTATTAAGTATGAAAAGTAGAATTGTTTTATTTGCATTTTGCGTAGCCCTCTTGTCTAGTTGTGGCAATAAGGGCAATGACACAGGAAAGGCTCCTGAATATGCAGTACAAGAGTTACAAAAAACAACTGCTAATTTAACAACTGCCTATCCGGCTACAATTAAAGGAAAACAAGATGTAGAAATCCGCCCCCAAGTATCGGGCTTCATCACGAAACTCTGTGTAGACGAAGGAGCAACTGTACGTAAAGGACAAGTGTTGTTCATTGTTGATCCGACTCAATACGAAGCAGCTGTACGCACTGCCAAAGCAGCAGTGGCTACAGCAGAAGCAGCAGTGAGTACTCAACAGATGACGTATGACAATAAGAAAGAATTGAACAAAAAGCAAATCATCAGTGACTATGACCTGGCAATGGCAGAAAATTCCCTGGCACAGACCAAAGCCCAGCTGGCACAAGCAAAAGCACAACTGACCACTGCTCAACAGAACTTGTCATTCACACAGGTTAAAAGTCCGTCAGATGGCGTTATCAACAATATCCCTTATCGTGTAGGAGCATTGGTAAGTCCTTCTATCGCTACACCGATGACTACTGTTTCCGAGATTGACGAAGTATATGTATACTTCTCAATGACAGAAA
This sequence comes from Bacteroides sp. LFL-34, assembly GCF_027257075.1. Lineage (NCBI taxonomy): Bacteria > Pseudomonadati > Bacteroidota > Bacteroidia > Bacteroidales > Bacteroidaceae > Bacteroides > Bacteroides sp. LFL-34. The sequence continues at coordinate 82,108 of NZ_JAPQKZ010000003.1, forward strand.
AGGAATTGCTGACAATGACCAAGTCCGGTAGCACTATCAAAGAAGAAATCAGCAAAATACCGACTATCAAACTGCAATTAATTGATGGTTCCACATACGATATAGAGGGTAAAGTAGATGCTATCACAGGTGTTATCGACCAATCTACCGGTTCGGTAAGCATCCGTGCTATCTTCCCGAATAAGGAACATGTATTGCGTAGCGGAGGTACTGCAAACGTTCTGATTCCTTATACCATGGAGAATGTTATCACTATACCACAGTCTGCAACAGTAGAAATCCAGGATAAGAAGTTCGTTTACGTTTTGCAACCGGACAACACGGTAAAATATACAGAAATCAAAATCTTCAATCTGGATAACGGAAAAGAGTACTTGGTTACTTCCGGTTTGAATTCAGGAGATAAAATCGTAATCGAAGGAGTACAAAACCTGAAAGACGGTCAGAAGGTTCAGCCTATCACACCGGCGCAAAAAGAAGCAAACTATCAACAACATTTGAAAGACCAACACGACGGTAATTTAGCCACAGCCTTCAACTAATAATCAGATAATCATTATGAAATTAGATAGATTTATTAACCGTCCGGTACTATCAACCGTTATTTCTATCCTGATAGTCATCCTGGGGGCTATCGGATTGGCGACACTGCCTATCACGCAGTATCCGGACATCGCGCCTCCTACCGTTTCGGTAAGAGCCACCTATACGGGAGCCAGTGCATCGACCGTATTGAATTCCGTGATTGCTCCGTTGGAGGAACAAATCAACGGTGTAGAAAACATGATGTATATGACCTCAACTGCGTCAAACACGGGTTCCGGTGATATATCCATATATTTCAAACAAGGAACAGACCCGGACATGGCCGCCGTCAATGTACAAAACCGCGTCTCTATGGCACAAGGTCTGTTGCCTGCCGAAGTAACTAAAGTCGGTGTAACCACTCAAAAACGCCAGACTTCCATGCTGGTAGTATTCTCTCTCTATGACGAGACAGATACATATAGTGAATCGTTTATTGAAAACTATGCTAAGATCAACCTGATTCCTCAAGTTCAACGTGTACAGGGTGTAGGTGATGCCAACGTTTTGGGTCAGGATTATTCTATGCGTATCTGGTTACGACCGGACGTCATGGCACAATACAAGCTCGTTCCCGGTGATGTTTCCGCTGCTCTGGCAGAACAGAATGTCGAAGCTGCTCCAGGACAGTTCGGTGAACGCAGTAACCAGACTTTCCAATACACCATCCGTTATAAAGGACGCTTGCAACAGCCTGAAGAGTTTGAAAATATCGTTATCAAATCTCTTCCTGACGGTGAAGTACTCCGTCTGAAAGATATAGCAGAAATTCAGCTGGACCGCTTGGGATATAACTTTACCAACCGGGTAGACGGGCACAAGTCTGTGACTTGTATCGTATACCAGATGGCAGGAACCAATGCGACACAGACCATCAGTGATATTGAGGCATTGTTGGATGAAGCATCAAAAACGTTGCCTACCGGATTGAAACTGAACATCTCCATGAATGCCAACGACTTCCTTTTCGCTTCTATCCATGAAGTGTTGAAGACGTTGATCGAAGCATTTATCCTGGTGTTTATCGTAGTGTATATCTTCTTGCAGGATTTACGTTCCACATTGATTCCGACTATCGCCATTCCGGTAGCTCTGATCGGTACTTTCTTCATCCTGTCCCTGGTAGGATTCAGTTTGAACTTGTTGACGTTATGTGCGCTCGTGCTTGCTATCGCGATTGTGGTCGACGATGCGATTGTGGTCGTCGAGGGTGTGCATGCCAAGCTTGACCAAGGTTATACATCTGCCCGTCTGGCTTCTATCGATGCCATGAATGAATTGGGCGGCGCTATCGTATCTATTACGCTGGTCATGATGGCCGTATTCGTTCCGGTAAGTTTCATGGGAGGTACAGCAGGAACATTCTACCGCCAGTTCGGTATGACTATGGCTATCGCTATCGGTCTGTCCGCATTGAACGCATTGACTTTGAGTCCGGCTTTGTGTGCCGTTCTTCTGAAACCTCACAAAAAAGAAGACGGAACAACGGAAGACTCCACATTGAAAGAACGTATGAAAGTAGCCTATACGGCAGCCCATACAACCATGATCAACAGATATACCGAGGCTATCGGAAAGATGTTGCATCCGGGAATTACACTTACTTTCACGCTTATTGCCATTCTCGGCATGATCTTTGGTTTGTTCAGTATCAATCCGATAGTTACTGCAATTTTCGTAGTGCTTAGTATTCTGGCACTGATCGGAATGAGTACGAAGAAGTTTAAAAACAGATTCAACGATACATACGAATCAATCCTGAAACGTTATAAGAAACGAGTATTGTTCTTTATCCAGAAGAAATGGTTGTCTATGGGATTAGTTGTCGCTTCCATTGCGATACTTGTATTCTTCATGAACACCACTCCGACAGGTATGGTGCCTAATGAAGATACCGGAACGCTGATGGGAGCAGTGACATTGCCTCCGGGTACTTCCCAAGACCGTTCTGAAAAAATCCTGGCACGTGTAGACAGTCTGATCGCTTCCGATCCTGCGGTATTGTCACGTACCATGATTTCCGGATTCAGCTTTATCGGTGGCCAGGGACCGTCATACGGTTCTTTCATCATCAAACTGAAAGACTGGGACGAACGTTCCATGATACAGAATTCAGACGTTGTAGTCGGTTCCTTATATATGCGTGCACAAAAGATTATCAAAGAAGCACAGGTATTGTTCTTCGCTCCTCCTATGATCCCGGGTTACTCGGCATCTACGGATATTGAGGTAAATATGCAAGATAAGACCGGTGGTGACCTGAACAAATTCTTCGATGTGGTTAATGATTATACGGCAGCACTGGAAGCACGTCCGGAAATCAATTCGGCAAAGACTTCCTTCAACCCGAATTTCCCGCAATACATGATCGACATCGATGCAGCAGCTTGTAAAAAAGCAGGTATCAGCCCGAGCGATATCCTCACTACTATGCAAGGATATTACGGAGGTTTATATGCATCCAACTTCAACCGTTTCGGTAAGATGTATCGTGTTATGATTCAGTCAGATCCATTGTCACGCAAAAACTTGGAATCTTTGAAGAATATCAAGGTACGTAATAGTGCAGGTGAGATGGCCCCGATTGCCCAGTTCATCTCTGTGGAGAAAGTATATGGTCCGGATATTATCAGCCGTTTCAACCTTTATACCTCTATGAAAGTAATGGTAGCTCCGGCAAGTGGTTATACATCCGGTCAGGCATTGACTGCCCTCGCCGAGGTTGCCCAAGAAAACCTGCCTACCGGTTATACGTATGAATTAGGAGGTATGGCGCGTGAAGAGGCTCAAAGTAGCGGAAGTGCTACCGGACTGATTTTTGTGCTCTGTTTCGTATTCGTTTACTTATTGTTGAGTGCACAGTACGAAAGTTACATTCTTCCGCTGGCTGTATTGTTATCCGTTCCGTTCGGTCTGTTAGGCAGCTTCCTGTTTGTGAACGGTGTAAGTGCTATCGGTAATATTTCGGCATTGAAGATGATTCTGGGTACGATGTCCAATAATATCTATATGCAGATCGCGTTAATCATGTTGATGGGTCTGTTGGCAAAGAATGCCATCTTGATTGTAGAGTTCGCCCTCGACCGTCGTAAGATGGGTATGAGTATCACATGGGCAGCCGTATTGGGTGCCGGTGCCCGTCTCCGCCCGATTTTGATGACATCATTGGCTATGGTAGTCGGTTTGCTTCCGTTGATGTTTGCCTTCGGTGTAGGTGCTCACGGTAACCGTACACTGGGTACAGCTTCTATCGGTGGTATGTTAATCGGTATGATTTGCCAAATTTTTATCGTTCCTGCGCTGTTTGTAGTCTTCCAGTACTTACAAGAGAAGGTTAAACCGATGGAATGGGAAGATATCGACAATACAGATGCCGTAACAGAGATTGAACAATACGCTAAATAATGAAATTCGATATGAAGAAACAGATTCTATATATGTTGTGCGCAACTGCTCTCTTGAGCAGCTGCCACATCTATAAGTCGTATGACAGACCCGAAGATATCACCACTTCCGGCCTGTATCGCGATCCGGTAGCAGATAATGATACACTGGTTTCGGATACAGCCAACTTCGGTAATCTGCCGTGGAGAGAAGTCTTCACCGACCCGCAACTCCAGTCTCTCATCGAAACGGGACTGAAACAAAATACGGACCTCTTGTCCGCCGCTCAAAATGTGAAAGCAGCAGAAGCATCCCTCATGTCGGCACGCCTGGCTTATGCCCCGTCATTGGGATTGTCTCCGCAAGGAACGATCAGCAGCTTTGACAAGAATGCAGCTACAAAAACTTATTCATTACCTGTCACAGCCAGTTGGCAAGTCGATTTATTCGGTCAGTTGCTGAACTCGAAACGAAATGCGCAAGTTACACTGAAGCAAATGAAAGCTTACCGCCAGGCAGTACAAACACAAGTTGTCTCTAACATCGCCAATATGTATTATACATTAATGATGTTGGACCGCCAACTGGAAATAACCAAGGCTACAGCAGAAATTCTGAAAAAGAATGCAGAAACGATGGAAGCCATGAAAGATGCGGCCATGTATAGCATCAATTCAGCTGGTGTAGAACAAAGTAAAGCCGCTTACGCACAGGTACTTGCCAGTATTCCTGATATCGAGCAGAGTATCCGCGAAACGGAAAATGCACTGTCTACTCTTTTGGGAGAGGCTCCCCATGCCATCAAGCGTGGTGAATTGGAAGCACAAGTACTTCCAACCGAACTTTCCGCCGGTGTGCCTATTCAGCTATTATCCAATCGTCCGGACGTAAAAGCAGCCGAAATGTCATTGGCTAGTTGCTATTATAATACCAACTCGGCTCGTGCCGCTTTCTATCCGCAAATCACACTTAGCGGTTCAGCAGGATGGACAAATAATTCAGGAGCCGGAATCGTTAATCCCGGCAAATTGTTGGCCTCTGTTGTCGGTTCACTGACACAGCCATTGTTCTACCGCGGACAGAACATCGCTCGCCTGAAAGCTGCTAAAGCGCAGGAAGAACAAGCGAAATTATCTTTCCAACAAGCCTTATTGAATGCTGGTAGTGAGGTTAGCAATGCGCTAAGTTTATACCAAAAGACCAGTGAAAAGGTAGAATCTCGCCAAATGCAGGTAGAATCTGCTAAAAAAGCTTCGGAAGATACAAAAGAATTGTTTAACTTAGGGACCTCAACCTACCTGGAAGTATTGTCTGCACAACAGTCTTACCTGAGCGCACAAATCTCTCAGGTTTCTGATTGCTTTGATCGAATGCAGGCAGTAGTAAGCCTTTACCAGGCACTGGGTGGTGGAAGAGAAGAATAACTTTAAACATATACTATTATGATTAGTCCGTTAGCTTACGTAGATCCCGAAGCAAAGCTGGGCAAGAATGTAACTGTTCTGCCTTTTGCCTACATCGAAAAGAATGTAGAGATCGGAGATGACTGCGTCATCATGTCTTACGCTAGTATCTTGCAAGGTACTAAAATGGGAAAAGGAAATAAGGTACATCAGAATGCCGTCCTCGGAGCGGAACCGCAAGATTTCCACTACACAGGAGAAGAAAGTAGCCTGATTATTGGAGATAACAACGATATTCGTGAGAATGTGGTAATCAGCCGCGCTACATTTGCCGGCAATGCTACCAAAATCGGAAATGGAAACTACCTGATGGATAAGGTACACCTTTGCCATGATGTACAAATCAGCAATAACTGTGTAGTAGGCATAGGTACTACCATTGCAGGAGAGTGTATGCTGGATGACTGCGCTATCCTAAGTGGCAATGTCACCTTACACCAATATTGTCATATAGGTAGCTGGACACTGGTACAAAGTGGATGCCGTATATCTAAGGATGTGCCTCCATACGTTATCATGTCAGGAAATCCGGTGGCATATCACGGTGTAAATGCTGTGGTTCTCTCGCAACATCGCAATACATCGGAAAGAGTCCTCCGTCACATCGCCAACGCATACCGTTTGATTTATCAGGGTAATTTTAGCGTTCAGGATGCTGTACAGAAGATCATCGATCAGGTTCCTATGAGTGAGGAGATCGAGAATATTGTAAATTTCGTGAAGAACTCGGAAAGAGGGATTGTGAAATAAACAAAGTGAGTCCATATAAAGAAGGTTGATACTTTTTCAAGTATCAACCTTCTTTTTTATATTCAAATTCAAAGATTCAATTCACTATTCAAACTCCAACGTTCCGAAGAAATCAGGGCGGTGGAAATCCGGCTGTTCAATCTGTATCGGATTCCATGAAAGGAAATGAGGGGTCTGCAATTCATCGCCACATTTATAGAAATTAGCTTTTATCTCCTTTCCGTCGAGCGAATCAATCTGGTGCTTAAAGAACACAGAATACGGAATAATAAGGGCCACTTCCCAGTCCGTTTCACCGATGCGTTCAGCAAAAGGCTGATTACCCAGACTAGACCAGCGTTGTACAAGAGCAGTCACCTCTTTCGGTGCATGTTCGCGGTTGTTACGCACAGGTCCGGCACCCACCAGAATAGTTCCGATGCAATTGCATTCTATATTATAATAGATCCCGTCGCCTGCAGGTATGGAAAAGAATTCCACGCAGGAGTCAGTCCATACAGAACCGTTATCTTTTCCATACTTGGCACGTACACTCTCCTCTTTCACTTTAAAATGTAGCAAAATCGAGTTCTGTGTGTGAGCAATTCGAAAATTCACTTTAGGTTTGTAAGGATATTCAGCCCAATTGACACACTGAATCGACTGAAAATCTATTTTTTCTTCATCGAATAGTTTAGGAAGCGAACAAGCCTCCACGTTAGCCGCACTAATTTTCTTTACTTTCATATATCTTTCGTTTGAATGATACAAATATAGTTACTTTCTTTGGTTTACACCTTATTTCTATGTTATTTTTAAATTGCAAATTATTATATCAAAAAATAATATTTAGTTAAATATTACTCAACTATTATATAATGAGATATTTTTTCATATATTTGCCATCACTTAACCGATTAAATAGATACTGTTTATGAAAACATCCCTTAAAGACATAGCAGAAACCTTAAAATTATCCAAGACAACAATCTCTTGGGTACTTTCTGGTAAGGGGGATGAAAAAGGTATTAGTCTTGCTACACAAGAAAAAGTCTTTCAATGCGCCAAACAGTTGAATTACCAGCCTAATTTATTAGCCAGAAGCCTAAATACGGGTATATCAGGCACAATCGGATTAATCATACCGGATATTACAGACTCTTTTTACTCCAAAGTTGCCCGTTCTATAGAAAAGGAAGCGGAAACACAAGGCTATTCATTAATGATTTGTAGCTCTGAATCTGAAATAGAAAGAGAAAACAGAATGATCCGGTTATTCAAAGCGAAACAGGTGGATGGAATTATAGTAGCCCCCACAAAAGTTTCTAAAATTGAAATACAGAATCTAGTCAAAGAAGGCTATCCATTAGTCTTATTTGACCGCTACTTTCCTGAGATGCAGACAAACTACATCATTATTGACAATGAAGGCAGTAGCTACGAGTTAGTAAAGAAAATGATCGATAACGGTTCATCTAAAATAGCTATTATTACCACGAATCCTCATCTCCGCACAATGAATATGAGACGAGAAGGGTATGCAAGAGCTTTAATTGAAGCCAACCTACCCGTTGATCCTGATCTATATGGAGAGGTGACCTTTGTTGATTATGAGAAGAATGTTTTCAAGACTCTTGATCAAATATTCAGCAAAGTACCTGATGTAGATGGGTTCTTCTTCACAACCCATATTTTGGCTCTGGAAGCATTCCGTTACTTTTATGAAAAAGGAATCAATATAAATAAAGGATATGAATTGGCTTGTATTCATGGAGTATCAGCATTCCGTGTCTTAGCACCTAATATGAACATCGCAAGAATGCCAATAGAAGAGATCGGTAAGAATGCCGTAAGGATTCTACTTGGCGATATCAAATATCGCTTGGAAAATTCGACCGAAAAAAAAGAAGTAGAAACACTTGTCCTGCCATGTTCATTACCCTAGTCATGATTTTACATTTTTTCTTCAATCACTTAACCGGTTTAGTGAAAATAAATAATGATATCAAATTAACAAATGTAACAATAAAGAAAATAGCCCTCTAATTATTAACATAAAGATACAGAATTATGAAGTTCCAAATTAAAAATGAAAAATACATGCTGGCTCTATTAGGACTTCTAGTATGGGCATGCAGCAGTAACAACATTGATATTGAAAATATGCGATGTGAATATCAAATTTCTCCAATTGGCATTGATTCACCAGCACCGCGTTTTACTTGGAATTACACAACCAATAATGAAGATGCAACAGAGTTTTCTCAAGACAGCTATCAGCTATATATCGCCACCCGGGAACAAGATTTGAGAAACTCATCCGATAATAGCTGGCAATCTGACACTATTTACTCTGACACTCCTCATGCGACCTATCAAGGATCAGAAAAATTGAAATCCAGAACTCGTTATTACTGGCAAGTAATAGCATGGGATAAAACAAAGGAACATAAGATTATCTCTCCTATATCCAGTTTTGAAACAGCTCAACTCAACCAAAGTGACTGGACAGGAGTATGGATTACTGATAATCATGATAAAGATTATACGCCAGCGCCCATGTTGCGCAAGTCGTTTATCGCTCAAGATGATATACAACAAGCAAGATTATATGTAAGTGCCGCTGCATATTATAAAATGACATTAAATGGTAAATCAATAACATCATCACATCTCAATCCGGGTTTTACTCATTATGATAAAAGAAATCTGTATAACACATACGACGTCACTTCACAACTGCTCAAAGGAGAGAACGTACTATCTGCAATACTTGGGAACGGATTCTACAACGAATCGGCCCCTGTAGCAACATGGAGCTATGAGCAAGCCCGCTGGCGTAACCGCCCAAGAATGATCTGCGAAATGGAGATATTATATAAAAATGGAGAAAAGCAAACCATCCATTCAGATTCTACTTGGAAAACGAGTACCGGTCCTTATATACAAAACAATATTTATAGTGGTGATACCTATGATGCATGTCTTGCAATTGCTGGATGGGACAAACCGGGTTTTGATGACTCTAAATGGACAAATGCAATTCAGGTGGCTGCCCCTTCTCCCCTACTAGTATCACAAAACATGCCTGCTATTGAAACGGAACAATTTATCACTCCAATCAATATGCGTTCTTTTGGTGATACAGTCTATGTATACGATTTTGGAGTTAATATGTCAGGGGTCTGTACTCTTTCTATCAATGGCAAGAAAGGCACTAAAGTCAGTATGCAACACGGCGAATTGCTAAAAGATAACGGACGCTTGGAAATGCGCAACTTAGATATTTACTACAAACCATTACCTGGCCTCGCTTTTCAAACAGACACTTATATATTGGACGGAAAACAAGGTACATTCACTCCAGATTTTACATATCATGGATTTCAATATGTAGAAGTTCGTTCAGATCGTCCTGTAAAACTTACTAAAGAGAGCTTAACCGCTCAATTCATACATACGGCTGTTCCTCCTGTTGGTAAATTCAGTTGTTCAAATGAACTATTAAATAAAATATGGAAAGCTGCTAATCAATCATATTTATCAAATCTGATGAGTATCCCGACTGACTGTCCCCAACGAGAGAAAAATGGATGGACTGCCGATGCACACATAACAATGGATTTAGGATTATTAAACTTCGATGGTATTACTTTCTATGAAAAATGGCTGGATGATATGATTGATAATCAAAATGAAGAAGGACGTATATCGGGAATCATTCCTAGTTCCGGATGGGGCTATGATGACTGGATAGGTCCTGTATGGGATGCTGCCATGTTTATCGTGCCAATGGCAATTTACCACTACTATGGAGATACAAGAAGCATCGAAAAACTATGGCCTGTATGCACCAAATACCTTGCCTACCTCGCAGGACGCGAGGACGCGGAAGGAACCGTAACTTACGGAATTGGTGACTGGGTATTCCATAAAACACAAACCCCTACAGAATTCACCACTACCTGCTATTATTATTTAGACAATCTGTATATGGCTAAATTTGCAGAACTCATTGGAAAAGATGGTAGTAGTTATGCTAAGAAAGCAGAAGAATTGAAATTGCTTATCAATCACAAATACTTCGACACATCCAAAGCTATTTATGCCAATGGTTCGCAAGCAGCACAAGGAGTTGCCTTATACCTTGGAATCGTTCCTAAAGAATACGAACAGCAGGTTGCAGATAATCTTTCTACGATGATAAAAGCCAATAAAAACCTGCTCGATTTTGGAGTTTTAGGCAGTAAAACAGTCCTGCGGATGCTTTCCAAATATGGATATGCTGACTTGGCATATCAGATGGCCGCACAAGAAGAAGCTCCATCTTGGGGCAATTGGATAAAACAAGGTTTCACTACACTAGCAGAAACATGGATACTTTCACCTGAATTTAGAGATGCCTCCGTAAATCACATGTTTCTTGGAGACATTAATGCATGGATGTACAATATATTGGCAGGCATTAATTATGATGAACAGAAACCCGGATTCAAACATATTCTTATCCAACCTCATTTCGTAAAAGGTCTTGACTGGGTAAAAGCAGAATATAAATCTGTAAACGGAATCATTCGTTCTGAATGGGAACGTAAAGGAGAACAAGTGATTCTCAAAGTCACGATCCCAGTCAATACGAATGCAACAGTAGAATATAATGGTAAAAAGATAGATTTAAGGTCAGGAAAACATCAACTCACATTTTAATTGAAACAAAAGAAAGGAGGTTTAATAGAGGTATATAAAGAAGCAAAAATGAGACCGTTATGTAATACTATAAAAATATAACACTAGTTACTTTGTCACACCATCAATCAAATCTATTAACAATGAATAAAATCAGTACACTGCTATTTTTGATATTTCTCACTTGTACAAGTGGTGTTTTTGCCGATTCCGGTAGTTCCATCTCCTTAAATGGAACATGGGAACTCTCTTATTGGATGCAACCTGAAGAACCTATAACTTCGCCCAAGGACATGCAACTAGCTGAAGTGAAACATCTATCAGCCCAAGTCCCCGGTAATGTAGAACTAGACCTAATGGCTGCCAACTTAATTAAAGATCCGATGATTGGCAGTAATGTAAATGAATTACGCAAATGGGAAGGCTATCAATGGTGTTATTCCAAATCATTCGTAGCGCCACAACTAAAACCAGGACAACAATATCAACTCTTCTTTGCCGGAATAGACTGTCTGGCCGATATATGGCTGAATGGAAAGCACATTGGCAAAGCAGAAAATATGATGATTGAACATGCTTTTGATGTAACTAAAGAAATAAAAGCAGGAGAAAGCAATCAACTCCAAGTGATACTCCGTTCATCTGTTATTGAAGGACAAAAACATCTGTTAGGGACATTCAGTATTGGAAACTTCCCGTCTGAAGAATCCGTATTCATCAGAAAAGCTCCGCACACCTATGGATGGGACATTCTGCCACGATTAGTCAGTGCAGGTTTGTGGAGAGATGTAGAATTACGCGTATTGAATCCGGCACGTCTCACAGATGTTCACTATATGGTCGCCAATGTAGACACTGCTACCAGAAATGTACGTTTGTATACTGATGTACAAGTAAAACTACCTTTCGAAAAGTTCGACAAAGTGAAAGCCGTATATACATTAAGTCGCCATGGGAAAGAAATATATAAAGGAAGCTCTGTTGTCGTTTCCCCAGCATTCCGATATATAATGGAAATCAAGAATGCTGATTTATGGTGGCCAAGAGGATATGGAGAACCGGCTTTATATGATGCAAAAGTAGAGTTAGTAGATTCTGACGGCACTATTTTATCAACAGATAATAAACGGGTAGGCCTCCGCACGATTCAACTAGACATTACAGACATCAACCTCCCACCGGATCATCCGGGTAAATTCTGTTTCATAGTCAATGGAGAACCTATTTTTATTCACGGAACCAATTGGGTACCCATGGATGCACTCCATAGCCGGGATCATTCTTTCGTAGACGAATCTATCCGCATGGCTGTAGAATTAAACTGCAATATGATACGTTGTTGGGGTGGCAACGTGTATGAAGATCATCATTTCTTTAATTTATGCGATGAAAACGGCATTATGGTATGGCAGGATTTTACGATGGGATGCACTTTCTATCCTCAACGCAGCTCATTTACACAAGCATTGGAAGAAGAGGCCATTTCCGTTGTATGCAAGTTACGCAATCATCCATCACTCGTTTTATGGTCAGGAAATAATGAAGACGATTGTGCACTGCGCTGGTCTTTGCAACCATTTAATATTAATCCAAATCAGGATGTAGTTAGCCGCAAGGTCCTCCCGGCAGTTATTTATGAGTTTGACCCTACTCGCCCTTATCTTCCCAGCTCTCCTTACTACAGCCAAGCGGTATATGAAAGAGGAAGTGCTGACCAATATTTACCAGAAAACCATTTATGGGGTCCCAGAGGATATTACAAAGACAAATTCTATACGGATGCTACCTGCTGCTTTGTCAGTGAAATCGGCTATCACGGCTGCCCTAATTTAGAAAGTCTCCAGAAAATGATGACAAAAGATGCCGTATATCCCTGGACAAAAAATCATGAATGGAATGATGAATGGGTTACCAAATCTGTTCGTAGATTCCCAGAATGGGGAAAGACATTCGATCGCAATAATCTTATGATTAATCAGGTACGTTTACTTTTTGGTGAAGTTCCCTCCAAACTGGATGATTTTATATTCGCTTCTCAATCCGTACAGGCAGAAGCTATGAAATATTTCATAGAAATGTGGCGTGGAAAGAAGTTTGACGACAAGACTGGTATTGTCTGGTGGAACCTGCGGGATGGATGGCCAGTGATCTCTGATGCGATTGTTGACTACTACAATTCAAAGAAGATGGCATATTATTTCATCAAGAATGTTCAACAGGATGTTTGTGTACTAATCAATGATGCAGAAGGCGGAAATTACCCACTGATAGGAACGAATGACACACGCAACGTACAAAGTGGTAATGTAACGGTAACAGATACATCCTCGGGACGTAAAATCTATGAGAGCACTTTCCGTATTCCAGCCAATCAAAAGGTCAGAATAGCCTCACTACCGGAAGAAAGCGGTCAAGGAATCTATCTGATCCAATACCAGATCGGTAATCAGAAATTCATGAATCATTACCTATACGGCAAGGCACCTTTCAACTTGAAAGAATACAAGCGGCTGTTACAAAAAACCGGATTATACGCTAAAAAATAATAGTTATGAAAGAGAACTTGTTAGGAATTGACGTAGGAGGCACCAAATGCGCCATCATCTACGGTATCAAAGAAAACGACGAGCTACATATCATCGACAAAAAGAAATTTGATACGACCACAGTCGACGAAACAATAGACAGAATTCTCTGTGAAACCGAAAAGATGATGAACCTCCACCAGCTAACCCCTACTAACACAAAAGCGATTGGAATCTGTTGCGGAGGTCCTCTCAACAGTGAAACAGGCATCGTGATGTCTCCCCCTAACCTACCGGGATGGGACAACATCCCCATTGTGGCAATGGTGGAAAAAAAGACGGGCATTAAAACCAATCTACACAATGATGCCAATGCCTGTGCTTTAGCCGAATGGAAGTTCGGAGCAGGAAAAGGAACTAAGAATATGGTCTTTCTCACATTCGGTACGGGACTGGGAGCAGGATTAATATTAAATGGCAAACTGTATACGGGCACCAATGACAATGCCGGAGAACTGGGACATATCCGCCTGTCGGATTTCGGTCCGATAGGTTACGGTAAAAAGGGCTCTTTTGAGGGATTTGCCAGCGGTGGAGGTATTGCTCAACTCTCCAAAATGTATGTGATGGAGAAATTGCAGACCGGACAGAAAGTTGAATGGTGTACCTTACAGGAACTAGATCAGCTTACTGCCCGAAAAGTGGCTGAAGAAGCTGCCAAAGGTGATAAATTAGCCCAAAGCATATATGAGACGTCTGCTATTTATCTGGGAAAAGGATTATCCATGGTGATCGATATCTTGAATCCGGAAGTCATTGTGATAGGTGGCATCTATACCCGGAATAAAAATATGATGGAACCCATCATGCAAAAGATAATCGATCAGGAAGCATTATCCTGTGCAAACAGAGTATGTAAAGTGAAACCAGCCGCCTTGGGAGAGCAGATAGGAGATTATGCAGCTCTTTCTGTAGCCGCTAACTTAACCGATTAACTATTATGAAAGAGCTTATTGAAACAACACTGGAAGAGGCTCGGCAAACGTTGGAGAGCTTTCTTGAGGAAACAACAACAGTCGGGATTATTTCACAGGCAGCCTCTACCTGCGCCGAAGCATTAAAAGCCGGAAATAAGATTATCAGCTGTGGTAATGGAGGTTCTTTATGTGACGCCACCCACTTTGCAGAAGAACTAACCGGACGTTACCGCAACAACCGCATCCCGCTACCGGCAATTGCAATCAATGACCCGGCTTACATGACCTGTGTGGGAAATGATTTTTCGTTCAACGAGATCTTCTCCCGCTATGTAGAAGCTATGGGATGTAAGGGAGATGTATTATTGGCCATCAGCACAAGCGGACATTCCGAGAACATACTGAAAGCTGCCGTACAAGCACACAACAATGGAATGAAAGTGATAGCGCTGACTTCAAAAGGAGAGAATGAACTGTCACGACTGGCAGACATTGCAGTCTGCGCGCCACGAGCAGCACATTCCGACAGAATACAAGAAATTCACATCAAAGTTATCCACATTCTGATTCAGGCAATTGAGGCAGAATTAGGCTTTGAATAATAACCTACTAAATTTAATCAATATGGCAATGAAAATGACACATATCAGTAAAACTCTATTGAGTATTGTTTGCACACTTTGGGGAATGTCCGCCTGCTCGGATGATTATAACAAATATGACGATTGCCCGGCTTGCAACTATTATCCTGTTGCAGTAGGGAATTCAACAGGAACTCCGGTTCATGCTATCGGTGTCGAGATGGATCCACACTTCTTCTCACAAAACATCACCCGCAATGATGGTTCAAAGGCTGAAGATTGGGAAAATATAGTTGTACAACGGGTAAAGAAAATGAAAGTACAACAATTCCGAATCATGATGCAGCCACAATGGTGGGAACCCTCCAATGACAACAACGATCCTAATGTCGCGGATATGAGCAAATTCACTTTTGATTCGGAAGAAATGCAATCTGTATACAAAGTATTGGATCTGGCCCAGGAGAATAATATCGGAGTGACATTAGTCGTATGGGGAGCCATTACCAATATCGACTTACTATCAGGCATTAACAATGGTCAAAAGCATTTCTTGTGTGATGCACGAAGTTATAACGTTAATCCGGGTTGGATTGCCGGTATAGATAACTATGAAGAATTTGCTGAAAACTTCTCCACAATGGTGAAATACCTGATTGAAGAAAAGCATTATACCTGTATCAATCAAATTACTCCATTCAATGAACCTGACAGTCATATAGCAGGTTACGGCCGCATCATGTGGCAAGGTGATTTTGAAACCATGGGTTGGCAGGACACCTACGCCCCCATGGTGAAAGCACTGGATGCCAAGTTTAAAGCAGATGGAATACGCAGTAAGGTACACTTCAACCTTTCTGACAATACAGACGGTACACCCGGATATATCGCCGCCTGTGTTTCCGCTTTCACAAACGATGAAGCCGACCTGTATAACTCTCATGTATACAAGTTTGACTACAACACCCCTAATTCGACTCTCGTAAATTGGGAACGTCAAAATATAGCTTCTGCAGGAGGTAAAAGACATTTTGTTGGAGAATTCGGTTTTCCTGGATACGGAAGTGCCCGTCAATATGGTATAGACACGTATACGCGAGGGGTACAGATAATCCGCGTTGCTCTGAACTATCTGAATGCCGGTGCTTGCGGAGTAAGCTACTGGAGTCTGATCGATCAATATTATAACCGCAATGCCTCCTATTCGGAAATGCAGCAACTCGGTTTATGGAAATATCTAAAATCCGCTTATACCGAAGACCCAGATGTATATTCCAAAATCAAGGAAGACTACGAGGTACGTCCTCAATACTATGCATATAGTCTGTTGACACGTTTTGTCCGCCAGGGCGACGAAGTATATCCATTGGATCTCGGCGACGAGTTGATAGCCGGAAGTGCTTTTCTCAACACAGAGGGAAAATGGACGTATGTACTTTCCAACGCTACAGACAAAGACAAGATGATACAGTTGGAAAATGATAAAGAAGGTGCCAATGGAGAATACAATGTCTACAAATATATGGAAGGACGCCTACCGGAAGGTGATAATCTTATAGAATCAACAGAAACGGTCAACACGCAAGAGAATAACCTAAAACTTAAATTATCTCGTTCATCAATCAGGGTATTAGTACAAAAATAGAAGTATATACACCCCATTTAGTGGGGATATATATACACCGTATTGGGCATATATATTCACCATGTTAGCCATATATATCCACCGTGCTGGATATATATGCCCACCAACCAAGTAATTTATCATCAAAAGTACACGAATGAAAAAAGAAATATCCATAGTAAAAATGCTCTCCGTCATGTTCGGATTCTTCGTTATGGGATTTGTTGACATTGTCGGAATAACCACGAGCTATGTGAAGAATGATTTCAGCCATCTCACCGATACGATGGTTAATCTCATCTCTCTATCCTGTTTCTTGTGGTTCCTGGTGCTTTCTATTCCCACCGGAATGTTAATGAATCGCATCGGACGCAAGAAAACCGTACTACTTAGCTTCGCATTCCATGTATTAGCCATGTGCCTTCCACTCGTTGCATACGACTTTACCGCCATATTAATCGCATTTGCCTTGATAGGTATCGGTAACACTCTATTGCAAGTTTCACTCAATCCATTAGTAACGGATGTCGTTGCAAACGATAAGTTGACAGGTACATTAACCCTAGGACAATTTGTCAAAGCAGTCAGTTCATTCCTGGGTCCTATCCTGGCAGCTTGGGTGACTGGTAGTTTTTTCGGATGGAAAATGATATTCCCCATTTATGCCGGACTGTCACTGCTCGCTTTGATATGGCTATGGCTTACCCCTATACAAGAAAAACAACAGGAACGGAAGAACATTTCTTTCAAAGTCACTCTTGAATTATTCAAAGACAAATACATTCTTGCTTTCTTTATCGGTATTCTCGTGCTGGTAGGTGTAGACGTAGGTATCAATATGACTTTCCCTAAATTCCTGATGGAACGTTGTGATCTACCACTGACAGATGCAGGAATGGGAAATAGTGTGTATTTCTTCGCCCGCACTGTAGGAGCCTTTTTGGGTGGTATCCTACTGATGAAATATTCAGAAAGTAAATTCTATATTTATAGCGTCTGGATAGCTCTCGCAGGATTGATACTGATGACCATTAGCACTAATCTCTGGTTTATCCTCGGATGTGTAGCAGTTTTCGGGATAGGATATGCCAATCTGTTTTCCATCATCTTCTCTCTGTCTTTGAAACGTGTTCCCGAGAAAGCGAACGAAGTATCTGCACTTCTTATCGTCGGTGTATCTGGCGGCGCCGTCCTCCCGCCTATTTTAGGAGTAATTACCGATTCATTCCACAGTCAGTTATCTGCAATCATAGTACTTGCCATTGTATGGTGCTATCTGATCGGAATAATGAGAAAAATAAAAACCACATAAACCTATATTCTAATGAAACATTTCAAGAAAATCGAATCGAAATTCCTGTTCTCATTACTGATTATGAGTGTGTGGAGCATCATAGCCGTGGGTCAGACGACGGCTAAAATCTCCAAACACATTCCTGAAATCGAAAAATGGATTCAGAAACAATTCGCTAAAGGAAAAACACCTCCGTTCTCGTTTATATGTGACGGGAAACCTTCCGCAGAATTTATCCGCCAATGGGACTATTCCCAGCAAAAGATAGAATCCGAAGAAGCGGATGTGATAAAGTATCTCTTTACCTACTACAATCCTACCAACGGACTGAAAGTAGAATGTACCGTAAAAGGCTATCCCAGTTATCAGGCTGCCGAATGGGTATTGAACTTCACCAACAAAGGTACGAGCAACTCTCCCACTCTGGAACAAGTGAAAGTAGTGGACCTTGCCATGCAATACGCTTCTAAAGGAGAATTCAAGTTACACTATGCAGACGGAAACCATATCTCCAAATATGATTTCCATCCACGTTCGGTTACTCTGGCAACGGGTGAAACCAAACAGATGTCTCCACAAGGAGGACGCTCTTCAGAAGGGGACTATCTTCCTTTCTTCAACATTGAATCACCTGCCGGACAGGGAGTCATATTAGGAGTAGGCTGGTCGGGCACCTGGTATGCAGATGTATGCGCACAAGATAATCGTACAATATCCATGGCTTCGGGAATGAAAACCATGAAATTATACTTACGTCCACAGGAAACAATTCGTACCCCAAGTATCAGTCTGATGTTTTGGGAAAATATCGACCGGATGGCAGGACACAATAAATTCCGCCGTTTTGTCCTGGCACACAAGTCACGGAAAATCAACGGAAAATTTGCCGAATATCCTCTTTCCAGCGGATTCAACTATCGGGACCCCGCACCTTGTACGGAATACTCATGCCTGACAGCCGATTATGCCATTGCCATGGTGAAACGTTACATACAGTTCGGATTGAAACCCGAAGTATTCTGGCTGGATGCCGGATGGAACACCGATGCTGCAGACTTCGAACATGGCAAGACCTGGGCCAACACAGCCGGTAACTGGACTGTAGATACATTGCGCTTCCCCAAAGGACTTCGTCCTGTAGCCGACGAAATACACAAAGTAGGAGCTAAATTCATGGTCTGGTTCGAACCCGAGCGTGTCATCCGTGGTACCCAATGGGCAGTAGAACACCCCGACTGGATGCTCGACATTCCCGAACACAACAATGACACCTACCTACTGTTCGATCTGGGAAATCCGGAAGCCTGCCACTGGATGAGTAAATATATAGGCGATATGCTCGAAGAAAACGGCATAGACTATTACCGTCAGGATTTCAATATGCAGCCGGATATCTACTGGGCAGCCAACGATGAGCCCGGACGTACAGGAATGAAAGAGATACGACACATCGAAGGACTATACTACTTCTGGGATTATCTGCTGAGCCGATTCCCGAACCTGCTCATAGACAACTGTGCCAGTGGGGGACGACGTATTGACTGGGAAACAATCGGCCGAAGCGCACCACTATGGAGGAGTGATTATTATCATTACGACGATCCGGACGGCTACCAATGTCACACGTATGGCCTGAATTTCTTCCTACCTTTACATGGAACAGGTAGTTTACAGACCGATCCGTATTCTTTCCGCTCAAGCGTCAGCACAGCTTTGATTTATAACTGGAAAATAACCGATAAAAATGCCTCCGTTTACGAAATGCAACGTTGTCTGAAAGAATTCCACGAAATCAGACCTTACTATTACGAAGATTATTACCCACTGACGGGTACAGAAGACATGACGCGGGATAATATCTGGCTAGCCTATCAAATGCATCGTCCGTCGGACGACAGTGGTATTATCGTTGCTTTCCGCAGAACCGCCTCCAAAGACAAAAAAATCACCGTCAGACTTTCAGGAGTGGATCCGGAAAAATACTATACAGTGACAGACATGGATAGCCGACAGAGCAAAATCTATCAGGGAAAAGAACTGACCAGTCAGTTGCCACTGATCCTCGAAAAGCCACATAGTTCCTTATTACTAAAATATAAAGTTACCAACGAAAAACCGAATAAAGAATGAAAAAAAGAATACTATATTATCTATTCATTCTGCTTCTGTTCCCTCATAATGGAACAGGACAGACGGTAGCCCGCATGAGCGACCGCCCGGTAAACACCAGCCAATGGATAACCACCCACTTTGCCCGCGGTGTGGTCCCTCCTTTCTCTTTCGAATATGGAGGTAAACCTTCACAGGAATTTATCAAAAGCTGGTCTTATACGGCTACGCGTCAGAAAAGTGACGATCCCAAGGTTCTGAAATACCTTTATACTTATCGTGAACCATCCGGAGGATTAAAAGTCGAATGTGAAGTGAAAGGCTTTACCGACTTCAATACGGTGGAATGGGTACTCCGTTTCACCAACCAGGGAAAGAAAAATACGCCGGAGATTGCCAACATAAAAGTGTCTGATATCACATTCCGCTACCAGCATCCGGGAGCATTCAACCTTCATCATTCCGAAGGCAGCCATGCATCCAAATCAGATTTCAGCCAGCAACTTACAATCTTGTCTCCGGGTGATAATCTTTATATGAGACCGGAAGGTGGACGCTCTTCACAAATGCGTATGCCATTCTTCAATATTGAATCTCCGGCTAATCAAGGAGTTATCGTAGCCATCGGATGGACAGGAACCTGGTTTGCCGATGTGCGCTGTGCAGACCAGCAAAGCGTAGCGCTTACCTCCGGAATTGAACGTTTGAAAACCTATCTGTATCCGGAAGAGAGCATCCGCACTTCCAGTGTATGCCTGTCATTCTGGAACGGTTCCGACCGGATGAAAGGACACAACCAGTTCCGCCGTTTCGTGCAAGCCCACCACACTTGGAAAGTAGGTGGTAAACCGACCGTATATCCAATATCGACCAGTTTCAACTACGGTGATCCTACTCCCTGTAATGAATATACCTGCCTGACTACAGATTATGCCATTGCTATGGTGAAACGGTATGAACAATTCAAATTAGTACCCGAAGTATTCTGGCTGGATGCCGGATGGTACAATCACTCTGCAGATGTAGCCAATCATAAGAATTGGGCGAACACCGTAGGAAACTGGACCGTCGACTCTATTCGTTTCCCCGAAGGATTACGCCCCATCGCCGACGAAGTGCATAGAGTTGGTTCCAAGTTCATGGTATGGTTTGAACCGGAGCGTGTTATGAAAGGCTCAGCTTGGGCACTGCAACACCCTCAATGGATGTTGGATGCCAGAGGAAAAGCCAAACAGGAAGACTGGACAAAAGATGGTGAGCACGACTCTTATCTATTCAATCTCGGAAATCCGGAGGCATGTCGATGGATGAGTAAATATATCGGAGACTTCCTCGAAGAAAATGGCATAGACTACTACCGCCAGGATTTCAATATAGAGCCGGAAGGTTTCTGGGCTGCCAATGATGAACCTGGCAGACAAGGTATCTGCGAAATCCGATACATTGAAGGACTTTATTCTTTCTGGGAATATCTGCTGAACCGCTTTCCGGGCTTGCTGGTTGATAATTGTGCCAGTGGCGGACGCCGTATTGACCTCGAAAGTATCTCACGCAGTGCACCGATGTGGAGAACAGATTACAGTTATGGAGAACCAATCGGCTATCAATGCCATACTTACGGATTGAACTTATACCTTCCCCTGCATGGTACAGGAACTGTGAGTGCCGATAAATTCACTTTCCGTTCCAGCCTCGGAACCTCTATTATCTACAACTGGAAAATAACCGAAGCCGGACAATCCATCTATGATATGCGCGACCGCCAGGCAGAGTTCAAAGAACTCCGCCCCTATTTCTATGAAGATTACTATCCGTTGAGTGGAATAAACAACATTACTTCGGAAAATATCTGGCTAGCATACCAACTTTATCGTCCGTCGGATGACAGCGGATACATCGTAGCTTTCCGCCGCAAAGACAATCCGGACAAGAGCTATACTGTCAATTTATCAGGGCTACACCCTGACCACACTTATATACTCACCAATAAAGATACAGGAGAAGCTATAAAGAAAACCGGTAAAGAACTGGCTAACGGCTTCACGCTGACACTGGATAACCCGCAAAGTAGTCTGATAATCAAATACCAAAGTTCAACAACTGCCATACAGAAACTTTCTGTAGGAAAGAAAACCGGTGTAAAGCTCCGTGCTATAGGTGCAGAACTAGATCCCCACTTTCTCTCACAAAATGTGACCCGCAATGATGGAGCTAAAGCTGAAGACTGGGATCGCATCGTTGTGAAACGTGTCAAAGAAATGGGACTGCAAAGCTTACGGGTGATGGTGATGCCACAATGGTATGAGCCAAAGAATGACAATCCGGATGCATCCAAAATCGACTGGCATAATTTCACTTTCAACTCTGTAGAAATGCAATCACTCTACAAAGTATTGGATATGGCACAAGAACAGAAAATGGAAGTCACCCTTGTACTTTGGGGAGCCCCTCCGGGACATTTCCTGGCCGAAGGGAATTATGGTAACTGGGTAGTAGCCCCGACTAACTATGAAGAATGGAGCGAGAACTTTTCCGCACTTGTACAACACCTGCTCAACAACAAAAAATACACGTGCGTCAAAGAGATTACTCCGATCAACGAACCAGATTGGTCATATATCATCAAAGGTAAAGCTGCTCCCACCGCCGACTATATTGAAATGTGTAAAGTACTCGACAGACGTTTCAAAGAGGATGGAATAAGAAATAAAGTACATTTCAGCCTTTCTGACAATTCAGACGGAGGTACAGGAACGCATAAATATCTGGCAGCCTGCACGAAAGGACTGGCGAACGTTGCTGACGTATTCAACTCCCACACCTATATCTTCGGCTACGAAACTCCGAACTCCACAATTCTGGATTGGGAAAAACAAAACTCTCAATTGGCCTCTTCAGTTGGAAAAGCCCATTTCATCGGTGAATTCGGAGGTAATCAATGCGTAGGTGCCACCAGACAAAAAGATATCGACTTGTATGAACGAGGAGTACTCATGACACGCATAGCCATCAATCTACTCAATGCAGGAGCAAGCGGTGTTAGCTATTGGAGCCTGATAGACCAATACTATGGTAAGGATGCAGACTACGGAGCAATGCAGCAACTGGGTTTATGGAAGTATGTAAAGAAAACATACGCTTCGGAACCATACTACAACGATATCAAAAGTGATTACGAGGTACGCCCACAGTACTATGCCTATTCTCTGTTGACACGTTTCATACGCCCGGGAGCTGAAATCTATCCGATAGCAACACCGGAAGAATGGTATGCAGGAACTGCTGTTCGAAACACAAATGGCAAATGGGTATATGTTTTCGCCAATGGAATGGACCAGGAGAAAGCAATAAGCCTAATCAACCAACATACGCAAACCAAAGGGAATTATCAGGTTTACCGTTATATCAAAGACGGTTTACCTACCACAGACCAAATGTTGGCTCCGGACGCCCAGCCTCTCAAAGTGAACGATAAAATTCTATGTTTACTTCCGGCTCATTCTGTGATCGTCTTAAAACAAGAATAACTATGTACTCTATTTATTCATTAAACAAATAGTATTTATGAAAACACATTTCTACATTTTATTAATGCTTGGAATGGTATTCCTTTTGGGATGTGAAGACGAAAAGTTAGGCACAGACCTAGGAGTAACCAATGTAGTGCTTCCGGATATTTCGGAAGAATCCCTGGGCACAGAGATTACCATTCAGGGAAATGGCTTTATCGACTGTGATGTACTGGCTCTTTCTCCCCTTTCAGGAGGAACCGAACAGCCCATCTACATGGAAACCAGAGAAGTACAATCCGATCATATCACGGTACTTTACCCCTCTACGGCCACCAAAGATTCTTATGGACTTGTATTGGTACGCGGTAGCAAAATGCGAACATTAGGCGTCATCAACAGTACTGTTGGAGTTATGCCCGACGAAAACCTGCGTAATGCCTTGTCTGCTCTTTTCCCTGATATATTTAAAGGAGAAAAGATATCTTCCAGTGCTAAATATGTCACTTTCACTGATGGCACACTAAATATCAGCGATAAAAATATCACTTCTCTGGAGGGACTCGAATATTTCAGCAACATTCGGAAACTGATCTGCAACAATAATGATATCAGTGAAATTCCTGCAGAAGTACTATCCAGACTGTCTGAACTGACTGCACAAAACACTGGTCTGACCAAACTGGAACTAGCCACTTCGGAACAGCCGAACACGACATTGGTATCTCTCAACATAGATGGAAGTACCAAACTAGAATCTGTCGACCTGTATTATTGTTATAACATTGAGAAGTTCTCTGCTCTAAACTGTAAACTGGTATATCTGGATGTACGCAATTACCACAGTATCTATGGCGGATGTCTGAACTACAACAGCACAGACTTCAAATTTACTTTCAGCGATGACGCAAGTAAAGAACGACTCCTGAAAATGGAATCCTGGTGGATGGACTCATACTACAGCAATAGCGGTTCTATCGTAGATGCCATCAATAATGGAGTGACAGTGGAAGGGTACGACTGGATGCACGACTATCCCGATGGAAACAACAACTATTATTACAGTTACGGAAAATATCAGAAGACAATGAAAAAGTACGGAGAAATTCCTGATATCAATCTGCGAAACGCACTCAAAGCATTGGTTCCGGATGTATTCGATGGAGATAAAGTTCTGACAGTGGCTGCTCTGAATACTGAATACTTCAGGAATAACACGACCCTTGATCTTAGCAATAAGGGAATCACTAATCTGGAAGGACTACAATACTTCTGCGGATACAAAAACCTCATTCTGGATGGAAATAATCTGGGAGAAATCGATCTTAGTAAATACGCAATCAGTACCAGCTACACGGCAGGTCCGGTAGATGAGAAAGGAATTCAGACTTTCAGTGCCAAGAATGCAGGATTAACCAAATTCATTTCTGGCGATCAGTATATGATAACCTCTATAGATGTGAGCAACAATCCGGGATTAGCATATCTGGATATAAACCGGTGCAAATCCATCACATCACTAAATGCATCCGGTTGTCCGCTCACTTATGTTGATCTGCGTAATCTGGCAGGTACTTATTCCGTACTAGGTTACTCCGGTGGAGCTGTAGATGCCTCAAAAGTTCAGTTCTCATTTACCGACAGCTCTTCAACTCAAAGGAAGCTACTAGTAGAAGAATGGTGGATGGATAGCCCATGGAATGGCACAAGCCCATGTATTACCGCAAAGAATCAAGGTGTCCGGATAGAACGCTATGAATACATAGGATACGACAAGGATAAAATGTTGAGTTCATTTAATTAGACAGAAAACAATCTTAAACGTTATAGTTATGAAAAAAAGTTATTGGCTATACAAAATGTGCCTGTTGCTTGGGTTGGGAATCTGTATTCCCGTTACAGGAAATGCATCGGATATCGGAGATGCTACCCTGACACAGCAACAGTCTAAAATAACAGCCTCTGGAGTCGTCGTAGACGAGTCCGGTGAAAGCCTGATCGGAGCTTCCGTCATAGAAAAAGGAGCAGCAACGAATGGTACTATTACAGACATAGACGGTCGTTTCTCTTTATCGGTTGCCCCCAACGCTATACTGGAAATCAGTTATGTAGGTTATCAAAAGCAGGACATTCCTGCTAAAAAAGACATGCGTATCATCATGCATCCGGACGTAGCGAACCTGGAGGAAGTTGTAGTGGTAGCTTACGGTACCCAGAAAAAGGTTTCTGTCATCGGTTCCGTAGCTTCCATTGATCGAAAAGATTTGATGAAATCCTCATCGCCCAACCTAAGTTCCGCTTTATCCGGAAAACTCCCAGGATTGACAACTATCCAGACCTCCGGTGAACCGGGACGTGACGAAGTCACCATGTTCCTGCGTGGTGCTGCCACTACAAACGGAACAAACCCATTAATTATGGTAGATGGAGTAGCTGTAGACGATATGCGATCTATCGACCCGAACGAGATTGCTAATATCTCCGTATTGAAAGATGCTTCCGCAACAGCAGTATTCGGAGTACGTGGTGCCAACGGAGTGATAATGATTACCACTCGTAGAGGTGAAAAAGGAACTGCCCGTATCAGTGCCAATGTAGAATTCAGCATGCAGGAAATCGCTTTCAAGCCCGAACGTCTGGATTCATGGGACTGGGTCAGACTTCGCAATGAAGCACTCGTGAACGACGGAAATTCCGCTGAATTCCTCGGGCCGGACATTGATAAGTTCGACTCATGGAAAACAGGTAATCCTGTAGACCCGGATTTTTATCCGAATAATAACTGGCAAGATATCTTGTTCAGAGATTATGCTCCCATGACCAGAGCCAACATGAACGTTTCGGGAGGTTCGGACAAACTTCAATACTTTGTAAGTGCAGGCTATCTGCATCAGGGAGGTATGTTCAACGTAGAACCTAAATCCAGGTTGGGATACAATGCCCAGTCTTCATTAGACCGCTACAACTTCCGCTCAAATATCGACTACAAAGTCAATAAGTCGGTAAAGATTAACTTAAACGCTTCCTCTTATCTGGAACGGATCAACGGAACTTCCGCAAGTATGTCAAGTGTATTCAACAGCGCTTTGACCTCACGCCCTACTTCCATGTATCTCACCCCGGAAGGTGCATACGCTACTGATGCTATACGTACTTTCCCTATTGGTGCCGGATTATCCGTAGAAGATCCCGCCAACAATTCATTGAGTGCATATCCGCTAATCAACCGTTCGGGCTATCAACTGGAAACCAGATCGGGAATCAATGTTATCGGAGGAGTAGAAATAGATTTGGGATTTATCACTAAAGGGCTCTCTGTCAAAGGCCAGGTATCTTTCGACTCCAAAGGATTTGGGAAAACAATCGGAAAACGTTCCTATACCTGGTATACGTATCAGACATTAGCTTCAGGAGAGCATTTGTTTATCAATCGCCATCCTAGCCTGGAGGACGAAGACGGCCCGATTGAACTCACAAAGTCTTCCGAATCTTATTGGGTTATGAACTTACAGGGACAAATCAACTATAACCAGACCTTCGCCGGAAAGCATAATGTCACTGCTATGTTTCTAGCTCAACGGGACATCAAAGAATCCAAAGAAACATCCGGTGACCTACTGCTTCCTTACAACGTCATCGGTATTGCCGGACGTGCAACTTATGACTATGACAGACGTTATTTTGCAGAGGTCAACGTAGGTTATAACGGCTCTGAACAATTTTCACCGGACAAACGATTTGGTCTCTTCCCGGCTGCCTCTTTCGGTTGGCTGATTACTAATGAGGGCTTCCTTCAGGATAATCCGGTTTTGACCAATCTGAAGTTAAGAGCTTCTTGGGGAAAAGTTGGTAACGACGCCTTCGGTTCAGCCCGTTTCCTTTATCTGGATAATATCAGTCAATATTCCGTAGTCACCGACAGTAAAGGAGATCATTGGTTATCCCCAAGCTTGGGATATGCTTCCAATGGTTCCGGTTGGGGACAAGGTTACAAGATAGCCGAAAACTACATAGGAAACAAAAGCATCACATGGGAAACAGCTGAAAAACAGAATTATGGTATAGACATATCCTTGTATCATGATCTTTCCTTCTCATTTGACTACTTTGTTGAAAAAAGAAAAAATATTCTGATTATCCCGCAGACTACTCCTATGATTCAAGGTCTTCCCTCATCCGCTCTTCCACTGATGAACGATGGTGAAGTAAAGAATCAGGGATTCGAAATGGTCCTCGGATATCAGAAACAATTCAAAAACGGGCTATCTGTTTCTGCTAATGCAAACTTCAGTTATGCCAAAAACAAAGTATTGGAATATGACGAGCCACTATTAGGTAAGGATTATGCTTATCGCACCCGCACCACCGGCTTCTCATTAGGACAAAACTGGGGATATATCATCGACCACAGCTATGATCCTGAAAAAGGGCGTGACGGCACAGGATTCTTCTATAGCGACGAGAGTATTGCCAAGAGCGGACTGACTTATGAAGGTGTAGGAACACCGGAACCCGGAGACTTTATTTATAAAGATCTCAACGGAGACGGTGTCATCAATGACCGTGACAAGGCTCCCATTGGCTATTCCTCCCTATTGCCTCGCATCAACTACGGTTTCTCTTTATCTGCCAACTGGAAAGGATTCGATGTTTCTATCATGTTGCAGGGAGTAGGCCAATACAGCAAGACTTATTCAGGAGCCGGTATTTATGAAAGCAGCGGCAACTTTTACAAGATGCACATGGAACGTTGGAGCGAAGAACGCTATAATAATCACGAAAAGATTACGTATCCTCGTCTGTCCAGCAGTGGCGGCCCGAGCTTGCAGCCCAACGACTTCTTTATCATGGATGCCTCATATATACGTCTGAAAAATGCAGAAGTAGGATATACATTACCGGAAAGCATCAGCAAGAAAATCGGTGCTTCCAATGTACGTTTCTATTTAAGTGGTAACAACTTGTATACATGGACTCACCTGAAGACTGACAGCTTCGATCCCGAACAAAACAGTCCGGCAGCCTATCCAACAATGCGTACGTACAATGTAGGTTTAAATATTACATTTTAACGGCTAAAACAAAACCGATATGAAAAAAAGATTGATTTATATATGCATGTTTGCTTCCTTGCTCACATTCAGTTCTTGTAATGAAGCGTTGGATGTAGCTCCCGACGGAAGATTATCACTGGACGAAGTATTCCAAGATCCCGATCTGACTAAAGCTTATTTCAGTACTTGCTTTGACTATCTGCCTAAAAAGAGTTTACGATATCATTTCTGGAGCAACTATCCCGTAGCACTTAGTGATGAAGCGTGGGATTGCACGGATGGTTCCGGTGCCGGCTTTGCACATGCCGCATCCGGCAACTGTACCACCACCGACTTCTATCTCGACGTTCGCAGAGATATGGGTGACACCTACTCAGAAGGAGGATACTGGCAGTTATACTGGGGGCAAATCCGTATTATCAACACATTCCTCCAACGGGCAGCCACCGCCGCCATACCAAGAGAAAGCGACCGTGACCGTTGGGTAGCAGAGGCTCATGTACTCCGTGCTTATTTCTATATGGAGTTACTGAAATGGTATGGTCCTGTGCCTATTGAGAAAGAGCCATACGGTTTAGACTATGATTATTCAACTCTATCACGTCCTACTTTCGAAGACTGTGCCCGATTCATTGTAGATGATTGCGAAATAGCTTTGCAATCCAGCAACCTCCCTTGGCGACTGACAACACTCAACGAGAAGATCAGAATGACCAAAGGTATCGCAATGGCTATCCGTTCCGAAGCATGTCTATTCGCAGCCAGCACTTACAACAATGGCGGCAAAGATCTTTGGGAATGGGCTTACACAATCAACAAAGACTGTCTGGAACAGCTGAAAGCCAATGGATATGAATTGTATACTAAATGTGCGGATACTGAAAAGTACTATAACAATGCTTATATGGAGTACTTTACGCTCAATAACTATATCGGAACAGATCCCAGTGATAAAGAAACAATCTGGCAAAGTACCGAAGGCTATTGGCCCGACCCATACACCAATCCTTTGTATGACGTTATCGGAGCTCCGGTATTGGGAAACGCTCAATTAACTATTGTTCCTTCCCAAGAATTAGTAGACGCCTATGATATGCTAGCAACAGGAAAGCCTGTACTGGATTTATCGAAACCTTATAACGATGAGAAGCATCTGTCACCTAATTATAACCCTAATAGCGGTTATGACCCAGCCAACCCTTATAAGGGACGTGATCCTCGTTTCCAGGCTACAATTTTTTATAATAACAGTCCTGTGCTGTTAGGAAAGGAACCGGCAGTAGTAGAAACGTACGTGGGAGGAAATAGCGAAATCCGTACAAGTGGAAATACGAATACACGTACCGGTTATTATTGGAGAAAAAGAATGGTAAACGGTAACTGTAAGGCAGCCGGAGTGGCTGGATATGATGGCCGTTTCCGTTTTTACCGATTAGGCAAAATTTATCTGAATGCCGCCGAAGCCGCTATTGAAAGCGGACACCTTACCGAAGGCCTGGAATGGATCAATGAAATCCGTCATCGCGCAGGTTTTGATCCTTCGGTTGATCTGTCGACAAACGACAAGAACGAAGCTCGTTTATTGGTACGCCACGAACGCCAGATAGAGCTGGCTTGTGAAGAAGACAGATATTTCGATATCCGCCGTTGGACACCCGCCAATGAGAATATGGAAAATGAGAAGTTTACCACAGGTATGAGAATCACCAAAAATGGAAACTCATTCTCTTATGAAAGAATCAATCTAGGAACAGACGGCAGCAAACCGAGCAAAATGAGTTATGAAAAGAAATGGCACGTATATCCTATCCCTGCCAATGAAGCAGCCGTATTGGAAGGCACGACAGGACAGACGTGGCAAAATGCAGGATGGTAATCATAAAACAGAATGTATATGAAAAACAGAATAATCACACTTTTGTGCATCGTATGCCTGTTCACAGGCAATGAAGTATGCCGGGCACAAGTGCAAGAAGTTATATCCGGTGTGGTGCGGAATGAGAGCAACGAACCTTTAGACGGCGCAATCATTTCTGTCCCGGACAATCCCGAATACACCACAAGCAGTGATAAAGACGGAAAATTCATCATGGAGATTCCGTCGGGAGCCAGTATGGTCATTTGTAAGATTCCGGGATATCGGAACCAGACAATGAAATTCACTCTGAATAAACCGGTAGAGTTTTGTCTGATATCAGACATCGCCGGTCAGGATACATCTCTCGAAGTAGCCATGCTGCAGAAAGAGAGAAAAGGAGGTTATACAGGAGCAATCTCTACCGTTC
This sequence comes from Bacteroides sp. LFL-34, assembly GCF_027257075.1. Lineage (NCBI taxonomy): Bacteria > Pseudomonadati > Bacteroidota > Bacteroidia > Bacteroidales > Bacteroidaceae > Bacteroides > Bacteroides sp. LFL-34. The sequence goes on from NZ_JAPQKZ010000003.1 coordinate 112,913, forward strand.
AGGGAGAAGAGTTAGTTAAAACACCTAATAGCGGATTTTCAGCTACGCTGACCGGACGCTTGGCAGGATTGACTTCTATCCAATCCACCAGCACACCAGCCGATGATGCAACAACGATGTATATACGTGGTCTGAATTCCATAAACGGTAATTCACCTTTGGTTGTACTCGATGGAATTCCGGCTCCATTATTCGATATGAATACACTCGATGCCAACACTGTAGAATCTGTCAGTATTCTGAAAGATGCCGCAGCTAAAGCATTATATGGTCCGCGAGCTTCTTCCGGAGTAATTCTTATTACTACAAAAAGAGGCGAAATAGGACGTACTAAAGTAAATGTGAACATGGACTTCTCCATACAACAGGCTACCCAGCGTCCTAAAATAGTAAGTACCGGTGAATACGCACAAATGCGTAACCAGGCCTTACTCAATGACGGTGGCACTCCACTCTATTCTTTATATGAAATAGCCGGGTTTACAGATGGAACTATGCCGGGACACGACTGGTATGACACTTTTATGAATGATGCAGCCAGTATGCAACGTTACAACGTAAATATCAGCGGAGGTAACAACCGGGTTAAATACCTTGTTAATGCCGGTTATCTTCACCAAAACAGCCTGATTGATGCAGAGAAGAATGATAATTATAATCCTGCACTCAAATTGCATCGCTTCAACATTTTAGCTAATGTGGACGTCACTCTGCATCGTTATCTAAACTGTTTCCTTAACACAAATGTCACTATCGACCGGATGAATCAAGGATACAACGGGACAGGAGATATCATGAATTCGATCTATCAGATGGCCCCCACCGTACCTGGACCTATCACCGAAGACGGAAAAGTGATTACTGCAGAATACAATGAATATCCTACTTACGGACTTATCAACCGCTCCGGATATAGCCATCAAACAGGTATCAATCTGAACGTCGCTTATGGAATGAATCTGGATCTGGGATTCCTGACTAAAGGATTGAGCGTAAAAGGAATAGTAGGTTATGAAGCAAACTATGACGGAACAATCTATGGTTCTACTGACTACGCACGTTATGCAGCCAATGGCAGCGGACTTTTCGGTACTCACACCACTCTTCCTCTAAGTTTAAGTAAGACCGCTAATATGCGCTACTTTATCAACTTCCAAGGATTCATCAACTATAATCGTATTTTTGGAGGCAAACATGAAGTAGATGCATTTGTCAGCTATTTCAATGAGAATATGATGAAAAACGGTGATCTCCCATACGATCGTTTGTCATTAATGGGACATGTGAAATACGGCTATGATTCACGGTACTATATACAGGGAGACTTTACCTATGATGGCACAGAACAGTTCAAACCAGGTAACCGTTTTAAATTCTTCCCGACAGTATCTGCCGCTTGGGTGGTATCCAACGAAAGTTTCCTGAAAGACACAGATTGGTTGTCCTTCCTCAAAATACGCGCATCTGCCGGCTGGCTGGGTAATGACCAGATATCTGACACCCGTTTCCTGTATGCTACAGATGTACGTTATAAAGATGCAGGTTACTTACTAAGCAACTACTATGGCTTTCATACTGTAGAAGGTATGCAAGGTAATCCGTATATCCATTATGAAGAATCTTTCCAGCAAAATTACGGAATAGATGTTACCTTATTCAACTCACTAGGTATCACATTTGATTATTGGAACGTGAAACAGACCCAAATGGCTATCCAAAATAACAGTGTATCTTCTGCACAAGGTATCGCCAGTGAAAATCTGCCATTTGAAAATCTGGGTAAGATGAACAACAAAGGATTTGATCTTGAACTATCTTATATCAAGAATCTGAAATGTGGATTAAGAATGACTATCAGAGGGAATATGGGATACAATAAAAATGAAGTAACTGACATAAAAGAGTTGAACCGTACCGCCAGCGGATATTACTATCCATATCGTAAAACCGGCTATTCTGCAGGACAACAGTTCGGATATCTGATTGACTATTCCAACGGAAACGGCTACTATAATAGCCAGGAGGAAATAGATAAAAGCGGTCTGCGATTCTCTGGTGCTTCTCCGCGCCCAGGTGATTTCATTTACAAAGACTTAAATAACGACGGAAATATAGATGAGCGTGACCAGGCACCGATGGACAAAGCCCAGACACTACCTACACTTTCTTATGGTGGTTCTATTCAACTGGAATACAAAAACTTTGACTTGTATGTTCAGTTACAAGGTGTATCAGGTACAGCAGCCTATTACAGTGGATGCGGTATCTTCGATAATGCTTACCAAGGAGTGTACACAGACCTGCACCGTAATGCCTGGACAGCAGATCGCTATGCGGCAAATGAAAAAATCAGCTATCCGGCTTTGACCACAGGAAGCTCTTCAAGTCTCCAATCGAATGAATTCTTCTATTCCAAAAATAACTATATGAGATTGAAGAATGTAGCATTAGGTTATACACTTCCTAAACGTTGGAGCAGTAAGCTGAAACTGGAGAAAATAAGATTCTATATCAGCGGAGCCAATTTGTTGACCACCTCATCTCTCAAGTTCGATAATCTGGACCCGGAACAATATTCCTACTCTGTATACCCCATTTACAGAACATTTAACATAGGACTTAACCTGAATTTCTAAAGACTGAAGTTATGAAAATAAATAAAATCATATCAGGAGTATTCTCCTTGCTCATATTATCCTCATTCATAGGATGTACTGAAATTGAAGATCATCCGGACGGCCGTACGGATTACAGCGATTTGTTTACCACGAACCGTAAAACGTATACTTATATGAATCAATGTTATGGATGGATTCTGAATTACGGAATGAACTATAACTATACCATGCTAGCTGGTTGTACGGATGAAGCCAAAGATTCCTGGGAACTACAGAACGGAGTTACCCGCAAATGGAATGAAGGACAATTATCTCCCTTCAGCAATCCGCTGGAGGGCATCGAAGGAAATCCGGAAAACTACAATTATTATTATCAAGGGATTCGTGCCTGCAACATCTTTCTTGCCAATATCCCTACTGCCAGTGTCTACTCGGAAGATATACGTAACAGTTTCAAGGCACAGGTACTTACATTACGCGCTTTCTATTATCTTCAATTGGTGAAACGTTATGGAGGTGTTCCCATCATAACAACTCCCGACTACGATTATACCAAGGTTAAAAGAGGTACATTTGGCGAGTGTGCCCGCCAAATATTAGCTGATTGTCAGGCTGCTATTGATATTCCCACTGTTGAAGAATGGGGATGGCGTTCCTTAGATAAGGAGAACTACCGTCACGTTATGACAAAAGCCATCTGTGCAGCCATCCGTTCACAGATATCACTCTATGCAGCCAGTCCTCTGTACAATGACGGAACAATCACTTGGACAGAAGCCGCAGAAATTACTAAAAAGTCTCTGGATGACTGTCTGGCGAACAATTATGAACTTTATAAGAAACAGCCGAATGCTACAGCTGGTTATTCTCCTTATGATGTGTATTTCTATTCGCGCACTGACTTGCCGGTAGTTAATGACAAAGAAACCATTATGGAAGTTGGACAAATGTATATGTGGAATTATGCTGGCCTGCCAACTACCGACGGCCAGACAGATGCCGGTGCGTGTCCGTCGCAAGAGCTACTTGATGCCTATGAAGTTGTGAACGGTGACATGACAGAATCTTATCCTCTGCTCAATTTAGAGAGCCCTTATCTAGATGCCAATCATCTGCAGCCTAACTTGAATTCGGCTGTTGAAGGTCTCTACAATCGAGCCAAACCGTATGAGAACCGTGATCCGCGTCTTAAAGCTTCTATTTATTACGATGGTTCCAAACTAAACCTGGAAACCGGTGCACTACTCTCAACCAAGACAGGAGGAAACTGTGCACTTGATCCCAGTAACGCACGTTACACCTGTACCGGCTATTATACGCGTAAGTTCTCACATTATAAATCCGGACGTTCCGGCAATCTGGATGGTTACTTCAAAGAGTTCCGCCTGGCTGAATTATATTTGAATTATGCAGAGGCAGCTAATGAAGCATCTACTACCGGAACTGTACCCAATGATGCCGTAGACGCAGTCAATGCAGTACGTTCCAGAGTAGGTATGCCAGGCATTCCTTACGGATTATCCTGTGATCAATTTCGTCTGCGAATCAGGAACGAAAGACGCGTAGAACTTGCTTTTGAAGAACACCGTTTCTTTGATGTACGCCGTTGGAAGATGCTGGATCAAACAGATAAAGTAATTACCGGAATGAAGGCAAACTCAGATGGAAGTTACTCCCGTTTTGTAGTAGATAATAACCGAAAAGCATATAGTGAAAAATTCCTATTATATCCAATACCGGGTGACGAAGCGATCCGGTTACAGAATGCTTCAGGAACTAACTGTCAGAATCCGGGCTGGTAATCAAATCTAAAAAATACAGATTATGCAAAAGTGGTTATTAACTATTATTATTGCCATACTTCCTGTTATCACTGCATGTTCTAAAACCGATACGGAAGTATCTGTACCGGAAGAAGAAACAGGAAAGAAAACAGAGATTAAGTTCCTTCAACTCAACTTATGGGTGGAGTGTACCAAGGTGGAGCATGCTCCGGAATATCTGATAGAACAGATTGCTACCCTACAGCCAGACATTGCTACATTTTGCGAATTATATAAAGGTCCACAAGACGATCCCGTGATGCCTAAACTAATGCAAGGGCTTAAAGATAAGGGACTCATCTATTACGATGCACGAATAGACGGAAGAGCGGTCATATCAAAATATCCGATCAAAGAGACAGAACGCATCAACAAATGGATGTTCAAAGCGATTCTGGATGTCAATGGGAAACGAGTGGCCGTTTACCCGGCACATTCAGAGTATCGTTACTACACCTGTTACTATCCCCGGGGATACAATGACGGTAGCGTTAATTGGGATAAACTTCCGGCTCCTATCACTGATGTAAACAAGATACTTGCTGTCTGCGAAGAATCAGACCGTATAGAATCCGCCCAAGCTTTTATCAACAACGCTGCCAAAGAGCTAGAGCAAGGAGCACTCGTATTTTTTGCCGGAGATCTGAATGAGCCTTCTTATCTGGATTGGCAGGCCGATACAAAAGATCTATTCGATCATCGCGGATGTATCGTCAATTGGGGAACTTCCAAATTGTTGGTTCAACGGGGATATAAAGATGCCTACCGGGTAATTCATCCCGATCCGGTGAAATGTCCGGGATTCACTTTTCCAGCAGACAATAAATCAGTCATTCCAGAGAATCTCTCATGGGCACCGGAGGCAGATGAACGCGAACGAATTGATTTCGTTTACTATTATCCAAATAAAAATCTACAAATAAAAAGTGCCCAGATAGTAGGTCCAACAGGCTCTATTGTACGCGGACAAAGAATAGAAGAACAAACCAAAGATCCAATCATTCCGCCCGTAAACAATCAGTGGCCAAGCGATCATAAAGGAGTGCTGATTACGTTTTATATCAAAGAGTAATTACAATGATTAACAGGATGCAAAAGTGGATATACGTCATTATACTCCTGACCGGATACTCAATAAGAAGTTATACACAGAAGACCATAAATCTCAATATTCCTGTTGAGCAAAACTGGATGTTCGATAACGAACATCCAGTACGCTTCATGCTGGAATTGACATCTGCACAGTCAGGTTTTTCGGATAGGATACGCATGGACATTGCAACAGATTTCGGCAATGCTGTATCGTCTACCTTTATAACCTACTCTTTCGGAACAGATTCGATAGCTCCCGGTGGAGGCTTTCGCAGTCGTGCATCAGTCACTCTCACGAATCTCACTCCCGGATTTTACCAGGTTTGTTTCATTGCCGGCACCGACACTCTGAAACATTTCTTCTTTGGATACGAAGCCGAACAGATTTTATCCAAACCGGATGGTCCCCCTAACTTAAAAAGATTTTGGAATAAAACCATCACCGAACTTAAACGTGTACACCCTGCCTATAAAATGACACGTCTACCTGAATCTTCGAAGCCAGAGCGTGATGTTTACGAAGTAGAAATGCGCTCGCTTGAAGGAGAAATCTTACGGGGGTATTGGGCAGTCCCTACAGATGGTCAGAGTCATCCGGCCGTAGTGGTTTATCAAGGTTATGATGCCGTCACCTGGATTCCCAGTCCCGACGACTATCCCGGTTGGTGTATCTTGGTCATTCCACCCCGTGGACAAGGCCTCAACAAACCTTATAACCGCTTTGGTGAGTGGATTGCTTTCGGACTGGATTCACCCAAACATTACTATTACAGAGGTGCTTTTGCTGATACAGTCCGCAGTATTGATTTTATTTTTGCTCAGCCATGCTTTGACGGACAAAACCTTTTTGCTACAGGTATTTCGCAAGGTGGAGCGCTCACATTAGCAGCAGCGTCACTCGACCATCGTATTTCCGCAGCTGCGCCTATCGTACCCTTTCTGTCAGACTATCCCGATTATTTCCGTTTGGTTCACTGGCCTGCCAACTTGGTATTCGAAGGAGCTGCCCGGCAGAATATTGACAAAGATAAAATATTCTCATTACTAACTTACTTTGACTTGAAGAATCTGACCGGATGGATCAAATGCCCAGTATTAATGGGATTCGGACTTCAGGACAACATTACACCACCACATACAAATTTTGCAGCATACAATCACATCCGTACACCTAAACGCTGGATATGTTACCCTACATCAGGACACTTTGCAGCTTATGAGAACATGGACTCATGGATTGCTGAAAGTACTCGTTTTTTCAATCAGTATGTAGTGTGGTAATAATCTGAACTGATAAAAACGAAACAGGCACAAACACTATAACAAGAGGTTAGTTAGGTTAGAAACCGGAAGAGTAATTCTGTTAAATAGAATTCTCTTCCGGTGTTTTATAGTTACTTTCTTCTAATAAGATTCACTGAAATCGAATAAAAACAATATATTTGCATAGATGTAAACACCTTAAAAAATAAATTAGTGAGAAAAGTAATTCTTTTATTTCTGCTATTTTTAAGCGTAGCTGGAGTCCGCACACAAGGTCAAAACATCACTTTTAGCCACTTGACCACGGACGACGGACTCTCCCAATTTTCTGTCAATAGCCTTTATATTGATGAACGGGGGATTATATGGATTGGCACGCGTGAAGGACTGAACCGGTATAACGGTAACGATATCAAAAGTTTCAAACTTAATAAAAACGATCCGAACAGTTTGTTCAGCAATACAGTGCTGCGTATCACCGGAAACAAAAATGGGAAGGTATACCTGCTCTGTACGGACGGGGTAGCAGAGTTCGATCTGACCACACAAAGATTCAAAACGTTGCTGCAAGGCAATGTAGATGCTATTTATTTCAACGAGAAATTATATATCGGGAAAAGAGAAGAAGTGTTTGTATATAATGAAAGTACCGGAAACTTCGATCTCTACTATCATCTTGCCGGAAAAGATATCACCCTCTCCTGCCTCCACCTGGACGAAAAGAAAAATCTGTGGATGGGAACTACCAGTAACGGACTTTACTGTTTATCGGGAGACAAAAAGATTTCCCAACCTGTCACAAGAGGTAATATCGCGAGTATTTACGAAGATTCGTCTAAAGAATTATGGATCTGTACCTGGGAAGAAGGACTCTACCGGATAAAAACAGATAGTACCATTGAGAACTTCCGTCATGATCCTAAAAATCCAAACAGTATTTGCACCGATTTCGTAAGGAGTTGCTGTGAAGATAATGCAGGAAATCTGTGGATAGGAACCTTTCACGGGTTAAATCGCTATGAAAAGAGCACAGGTAAATTCCAACTTTACACTGCCAACGCGAACAAACCCGACGGACTTACCCACTCCTCCATCTGGTGCATCGTCAAAGATGAACAAGGAACAATTTGGCTGGGTACTTATTTCGGAGGTGTCAACTATTTCAATCCAGAATATGAAATCTATACCCGTTACAAAACCGGAGATACAGAGAAAGAAGGTCTAAGTAGTCCGATCGTCGGTAGAATGACTGAAGATAAGGACGGAAACCTGTGGATTTGTACCGAAGGCGGCGGCGTGAATGTGTATAACCGGAAGGATAACACCTATCGGTGGTATCGCCACGAAGAGGGCAAAAATAGCATTTCCCATAACAATGTCAAAGCAATCTACTACGACCGGACTAATGAAATCATGTGGATAGGTACACACTTGGGAGGATTGAACAAACTCGACCTGCGTACTAACCGTTTCACAGTCTACCGAATGAAAGCCGGAGACCCAACCTCACTACCTTCGGATATCGTCCGAGACATTGTACCTTATAAGGACAAGCTGGTTGTCGCCACACAAAACGGTGTTTGTCTTTTCAATCCGGCAACAGGCGCTTGCCAACAGCTCTTCAAAGAGACTAAAGAAGGAAGAGGTATTGGCATGGTAGCCAGTCTTTGCATTGATAAAGACGGTACATTGTGGATTGCGGCTACCGGGGAGGGTGTTTATTCTTACCGGTTCGACAGCGGTAAACTTACTAATTATCCACACAATCCCGCTAATCCGAACAGTCTTAGCAACAATAATATCAACAGTATCATGCAGGACAGTAACGGTAATCTGTGGTTCTGCACCTCCGGAAGCGGTCTCGACCGTTACCGTAAGGCAAGTGATGACTTTGAAAACTTCGATGTACAGACAGATGGTTTATCCAGCGACTGTATCTACGAAGTATGCGAATCGTCCATACAGAAAGGAGACTTATTGCTGATTACCAATCAGGGATTCTCACAGTTCAACTATCCAAGCAAGAAATTCTATAATTACGGTACGGAGAATGGATTCCCGTTGACTGCCGTCAATGAAAACGCACTATTTGTGACACATGACGGAGAAGTATTCCTTGGCGGTATTCAGGGAATGATTTCTTTCTGGGAGAAAAAATTACATTTCACTCCCAAATCATATAATATCATTCTTTCCCGCCTGTTTGTCAACGGAAAAGAAGTAGTTCCGGGAGATGAAAGCGGCATCCTGGAACAGTCGATCTGTCATACTCCGGAAATCAGTCTGAAAGCGAATCAATCGATGTTTAGCATCGAATATGCCACTTCCAACTTCATCCCTGCCAACAGAGATGAAATTCTCTATCGCCTGGAGGGTTTCTCAGACGAATGGAACCATACTTACCGGAAGCAAACGCTGATTACTTATACAAACCTGAATCCGGGTAAATATACCCTTGTCATCAAATCACAGAGGGAAGGAATAAAAGAGGCCAGACTGCTGATTATCGTACTCCCTTCATGGTATGAGACATGGTGGGCTTACCTGATTTATACCATTGTCACTATCAGCCTGTTATGGTATCTTATTCAGAACTATAATTCGCGCATCAAACTCCGTGAGTCTTTGAAGTACGAAAAGAAGCATATTGAAGACCTCGAAGCATTGAACCAGTCGAAACTCCGTTTCTTCACTAACATCTCGCACGAATTCCGCACACCGTTAACGCTGATCGTGGGACAAGTGGAAACTTTGTTGCAGGTGCAGACATTTACGCCTAACATATATAATAAGGTATTGGGAATCTACAAGAACAGTCTCCAATTACGGGAACTGATTACGGAACTACTTGATTTCCGTAAACAGGAACAGGGTCACATGAAGATCAAAGTTAGCCAGCACAATCTGGTTAACTTCCTGTATGAGAATTATCTGCTCTTCCTCGAATATGCGAGCAGTAAACAAATCAACTTCAAGTTCAACAAACAGAAGGATGACATTGAAGTATGGTATGACCAAAAGCAGATGCAGAAAGTAATAAACAACCTGCTGTCTAATGCAGTGAAGCATACCAAGGCCGAAGATACAATTTCGATTAATGTATCGCAGGAGAAAGACCATGTCATCATTGAAATAAAAGATACCGGGACAGGTATCGCCGCTGCCGAAATTGATAAGATATTCGACCGTTTCTATCAGACCGAACATCTCAACTCGCTGAATACCGGAGCCGGTACAGGCATCGGACTGGCACTGACAAAAGGTATTGTGGAACTTCATCACGGCACAATCCGGGTAGAAAGCGAACCGGGCAAAGGAAGCAGTTTCATTATCACCCTCAAACTAGGCAAGGAACACTTCACAGAAGAGCAAATAGCGAAAGATGATACGGAAACCATCCAGCAAACAGAGACTATTGTTCCTTCAGTAGAAATAATCCCTGATTCGGAATGGAAAGAAGAAGATAACAAGCGCATCGAAGACGCCAAAATGCTGATAGTGGAAGACAATGAATCTATCAAACAGATGTTAGTCGGTATTTTCGAAACATTCTATCAAGTCAGTACGGCTTCCGACGGAGTAGAAGCATTAGAGATGATACAGAAGGATATGCCGAGCATCATTTTAAGTGATGTCGTAATGCCACGCATGTCGGGTACGGAACTTTGCAAACAGATCAAGACGGACTTTAACACTTGCCATATTCCGGTGGTATTATTAACCGCACGTACTGCTATAGAGCACAATATCGAAGGTTTGAAGATTGGTGCGGATGATTATATCACGAAACCGTTTAATACCAATCTTCTGATTTCCCGCTGCAATAACCTGGTTAATTCCCGCCGGCTATTGCAAGAGAAGTTCAGCAAACAACCACAGGCTTTTGCCCAAATGTTGGCTACCAACCCGATGGATAAGGAGATGCTCGACCGCGCGATGGCCATTATCGAACGTCATCTGGACAATACGGATTTCAACGTTAATATCTTCGCCCGCGAAATGGGTATGGCACGTACGAACCTATTCACTAAACTGAAAGCAGTTACAGGCCAGACCCCGAATGATTTCATCCTAAGCATACGTCTCAAAAAAGGCGCTGTCATGTTAAGGAATAACCCGGAGCTGAATATCACGGAGATCTCTGACCGGATTGGGTTCTCCTCCTCCCGCTATTTCAGTAAATGTTTCAAGGAGATTTATCACGTCAGTCCGCTGGCTTATCGTAAAGGAGAAGAGAGCGAAGAAGAAGGGGACGGAGAAGAAACAGATTAGCAGGCAACTATACAAGCACTCTTGCAAAATAATCTTATATTATTAGGCACGGATCACACGGATTTCACGGATTAAAAAACGATGAGTATGAAAACAACAGCGTTAATCCGTGTAATCCGTGCCTAAATTTATGATATAAACGGTTTCTTAACCCGGACATCTTCGCCCGAATAAAGAAGGTAACTTCTTAAGTGTACTATTTTGTACTTCACTTGTACATTCCTACTCATTCTTTTTCTTCCATTCGCTTATCTTTGTGTTCATTACATTATTTCCTAAAACATTCAGCATTATGAAAAACGTTTCGCGTCTACTTCCCCTATTGTCCGGCATCGTCACGCTGTCAGGATGCAATCATGCACCCCAAAAGAGCAATGGGCAGAATAGCCAAAAGCCTAACATTATTTATATATTTGCAGATGATCTCGGCATTGGTGATTTAAGTTGTTATGGAGCAACAAAAGTGAGCACTCCCAACATCGACCGGTTGGCAGGACAAGGAGTACAATTCACCAATGCTTATGCAACTTCTGCCACCAGCACCCCTTCCCGTTTCGGACTCCTGACAGGTATGTATCCTTGGAGACAGGAAAACACAGGAATCGCTCCCGGCAACTCTGAACTCATTATCGACACTACCTGCATCACCATGGCAGATATGCTGAAAGATGCAGGATACGCAACCGGTGCAGTAGGCAAATGGCATCTGGGACTCGGTCCGAAAGGTGGAACCGACTTTAACAACCGGATTACCCCTAACGCACAAAGCATCGGGTTCGACTACGAATTTATTATTCCGGCTACCGTAGACCGTGTACCTTGTGTATTTGTAGAAAACGGACATGTCGTAGGACTTGACCCCAATGATCCTATCACCGTAAACTACGACCACAAAGTAGGCGACTGGCCTACGGGAGAAGAGAACCCAGAGCTCGTCACTTTAAAACCCAGCCAGGGACACAACAATACAATTATCAACGGCATTCCCCGTATCGGCTGGATGACCGGAGGAAAATCCGCCCTTTGGAAAGATGAAGACATAGCCGATATCATCACCAACAAGGCCAAGAATTTCATTGCATCCCATCAGGAAGAACCCTTCTTCTTATATATGGGTACGCAAGACGTACATGTACCACGCATCCCCCACCCACGTTTCGCAGGCAAAAGCGGACTCGGCACTCGTGGCGACGTCATCCTGCAACTGGACTGGACCATCGGTGAAATCATGCACACACTGGACAGCCTCCACATCGCAGACAACACCATCCTGATCTTTACCAGCGATAACGGTCCTGTTATCGACGACGGCTATCAAGACCAAGCTTACGAACTTCTCAACGGGCATACTCCGATGGGGATCTACCGTGGTGGGAAATACAGTGCTTACGAAGCGGGGACACGCGTTCCATTTATCGTCCGCTGGCCTGCCCGAGTAAAGCCGAACAAGCAACAAGCTCTTTTCTCTCAAATAGATGTGTATGCATCGCTCGCCTCCCTTTTGGACCAACCTTTACGTAAAGGAGCTGCTCCCGATAGTCAAGAACATCTGAACGTACTCCTCGGCAAAAATAATACAAACCGTGAGTATGTCGTTCAACAGAATCTCAATAACACACTTGCCATCATAAAAGGTCAATGGAAATACATCGAACCGAGCGACGGCCCCGCTATCGAGTATTGGACGAAAATGGAGTTAGGCAACGACAAACAGCCTCAACTTTATGATTTATCTTCCGATCCATCGGAGAAAACGAATGTATCAAAACAATACCCCGACATAGTGAAAGAATTATCTGAATTACTAGAATCCGTAAAAGAAAAATAGTTTATGAGAAAAGAAAAATTGTATGATTTTGCACCAATCTTGAATAATTCTATCCATATTAGAATATTCAATCCATCTATCTTTGCAAGCGTAGATTCAATAAAATCACTTAATTTTTAATATATGAAAAAACATTTATCCACTCAAACTAGAAAAAGGATGCTCTCCTCCATCGGACTGATCTTGTTTTCTGTTTCTTTTGTACTTGCACAGGTACTTGTTAAAGGTACAGTGAAGGATAACTTAGGAGAAGGAGTGCCGGGAGCCAGTGTCCAGGTAAAAGGTACTTCGCAAGGAACAATCACTGACCTTGACGGTAAATTTGCTTTTAACGTGCCCAATAAAAATTCGATATTGGTTATTTCTTTCATTGGTTATGTCACAGTAGAAATGAAGGTGGACACTCAAAAGCCAATGGTTATCACATTAAAGGAAGACACAAAGACATTGGACGAAGTGGTAGTAGTCGGCTATCAGGAGATACGCAAGAAGGATCTGACTGGCTCTGTTGCCAAAGCCAGTATGGCAGAACTGCTTAGCACTCCGACTGCTTCTTTCGGCGAGACATTGGGCGGACGTATTGCCGGTGTCAACGTAAGTTCGGGCGAAGGTATGCCGGGCGGACAGATGAACATCGTCATCCGTGGTAACAACTCTTTGACACAGGACAACTCTCCTCTTTATGTCATTGACGGTTTCCCGGTGGAAGACCCCTCCATAGCCGCAGCCATTAATCAGAACGATATCGAGTCACTCGACTTCCTGAAGGATGCCTCTGCTACCGCTATCTACGGTGCCCGTGGTGCCAACGGTGTCGTGATGATTACAACCAAGAAAGGAACAATCGGCCAACCTAAAATTAAATACGACGGAAGTTTCGGTATTCAGCATATCACCAAAACGATCCCGATGATGGATGCCTATGAATTCGTCAAACTACAGGCAGAACGTAGTCCCAAAGATATGGAAACTACCTACTTCATGAATTATGACGGTAAGAAATGGGGACTGGAAGATTATAGAAATATCCCGCAATATAACTGGCAGGATGAAATCTTCCGCAGCGCATGGATGCAAAGCCACAATGTCAGCCTGACCGGTGGTTCGGAAGGAGTTCGCTACAATGCTTCTTTATCTTATTATGACCAGGACGGTATCTTATTGGAATCAAACTACAAACGTGTACAAGGCCGTATGGGTACTACCATCCAAAAGAAGAAACTGAAAATCTATCTGACAACCAACTATTCAAGCACTACAACCACTGGTGGTTCTCCTTCCCAGAACTCATACAGTGGTATGAATAACCTGTTCTATAGTGTATGGGGATATCGCCCCGTGACCGAACCGGACAGACCATTAAACTCGTTGATGGATAACATCATGGACGACGCGATAAACAATACCAACGACTATCGTTTCAACCCTATCATGTCTTTGAAAAATGAATATCGCAAGACGTACGCGAACTATATCCAGTTCAACGGATTTGCAGAATATGAATTTATCAAAGGATTGAAGTTGAAAGTTTCCGGCGGTTACACGTTCGATACCCGCAAAGGGGAAACATTCAACAACTCGAAGACCCGCTATGGTAATCCGAAATCATCCGATAAGGTAAATGCAGAAATCTACCATTCTCAACGTGCAACGTGGTTGAACGAAAATATTCTAACCTATCAGACCAATATCAAACGGAAACATTTCTTCAATAGCATGGTAGGTGTAACCCTGCAGAATTCCGACTATGAATACTATTCATACAAAACGGTACAGATTCCGAACGAAGCACTCGGCATGGCGGGAATGAGTGAAGGAACTCCCAGTACGACTAAATCATTAAAGAGTTCCTGGTCTATGCTTTCTTTCCTGGGCCGTTTGAACTATAACTATAAATCATTGTATTATGCAACGGTTTCTTTCCGTTCCGACGGTTCTTCCAAATTCCGTGGTGATAACCGTTTCGGCTACTTCCCTTCCGGTTCATTGGCATGGGGATTCATGGAAGAAGATTTTATGAAACCATTGAAGTCTGTTGTTTCTTCAGGTAAATTAAGAGCAAGCTGGGGATTGACCGGTAACAACCGTGTAGGCGAGTATGATACGTATGCTTTATATCAGATATTAAAAGATAAAGTCGGAGATTTTATTTCGATCGGTAGCCTACCGAGTGGTGTATATCCGTTCGAAAACAGCCTGACAAGTGTAGGTACAGTGCCCACTTCCTTAAGAAACAGAAAACTGAAATGGGAGACTACCGAACAGTGGAACCTAGGGCTGGACTTAGGCTTCCTGGACGAACGCATCGGATTAACCGTAGACTGGTATCGTAAAACGACTCGTGATTTGTTGCTGAATACTGCACTTCCCACCTCTTCCGGTTATTTCAGTGCCATGAAGAATGTAGGAAAGGTACGCAATCAAGGTATCGAGTTCACATTGAACACGACCAATATCAAGAACCGTCATTTCTCATGGACTACTAACTTTAATATCGCATTCAACAAGAACAAAGTATTAGAATTGGCCGAAAACCAATCTTCTCTGTTGAGTGCAGCCAAATTTGACCAGAACTATAACTCTCAATACAGCTACATTGCCAAAGTGGGTTATCCGATGGGAATGATGTACGGATTCATCTACGAAGGTACATACAAATACGAAGATTTCGACAAAGTAGGTGATACATATACACTGAAACGCAATGTTCCGTATTTCTCTTCCGAAAGTAATACACAACCGGGTATGCCGAAATACGCAGACCTGAATGGTGACGGTATCATCGACGATAACGACCGCACTATGATCGGTAACGGTATGCCGAAACATACGGGCGGATTTACCAACAATTTCGAATACAAAGGATTTGACTTGAGCATCTTCTTCCAATGGTCGTATGGAAACGATGTATTGAATGCCAACCGCCTGTTCTTCGAGAACAGCAATAAGACACGTGACTTGAACCAGTACGCAAGTTATGCAGACCGTTGGACACCGGAAAACCCGGAAAGTAATATTCCGAGAGCTACCGACTCCGGTTCCAACAAAGTGTTCTCTACACGCATTATCGAAGATGGTTCTTTCCTTCGTCTGAAAACCGTATCTTTAGGATATACACTGCCGAAACAACTGACCAAGAAATGGAAGATAGACAATGCACGTGTATTCGTTGCCGGTCAAAATCTATGGACATGTACAGGATATTCCGGTTATGACCCGGAAGTATCTATCCGTGAAGGCGCACTGACTCCAGGACTGGACTTCTCCGCTTATCCGAGAGCCTACTCTATCAGTTTTGGTATAAACTTAGGTTTTTAATCAATCATCCTTCAAACAATTACGTATATGAAAACAATAAAAATAATCATCATATCACTTCTTATCGGACTTAACCTGACTTCCTGCGATTTCCTGGAAAAAGACCCGACATACACCACTCCTGAAAACTTCTTCAAAAATGAAGCGGACGCTACCTCTTGGCTGACAGGAACCTATGCCATTCTGGGACAAAGTTCCTTCTACGGAAATGAATTCTTATACCTTGTAGGAGGTGACGATCTGGGACACTATGGTGGTGCCAACCGCGGACCTAACAAAAGTGGGTTGATCTGTAACAATGCCAATACAAGTGATCCGGCCGTTGCAGCATTGTGGTACACATTATACTCCGGCATCAACAGAGCCAATATTTTCCTGGAAAATATTGATGCAGTGCCCGATATGAACGACGACACCCGCAAGCAATACAAAGCCGAAGCCCGTTTCTTACGCGCATTCTATTATTTCACTTTGGTAGAATGTTGGGGAGATGTACCTTTCAAAACTAATTCTACAGAAGATGCTTATAACCTCGCCATCCCGCGTACAGACAAACAGACGATCTATGATTTCATCATCAGAGAGATGTACGGTTCTGCCGAGGATCTCAAATCCGCCCAAGATTTGAACTACTTGCCGGGACGTGTTTCCAAATCGGCAGCTTGGGGTATGTTGGCACGGGTATATATGTTCAGAGCCGGCGAACCTAAGCGCGACAAGGAAGTAGGTTTAGCCAACAGTACGACAAATGCAGAGATTACAGAATACTTCAAGAAAGCGAGTTACTATGCACAGTTAGTCAGAAACGAAGGACATTCACTGACTGCCAAATATTGGGATTTCTTTATCGACATTTGCTCTGATAAGTATAACACAGCTCTCAATAAGGATGGTGCCAAGGCTAATGAAAGTATTTGGGAAGTAGAATTTGCAGGTAACCGTTCAACGGATGTACGTGCAGAAGGTAGAATCGGTAATATCATTGGTATTCAGGGTAAAGATCTTTCTTCCAAAGCATCCATCACCGGTAAAGGTGATCCGGGTTATGCATACGCTTTTATCTGGAATACTCCTAAACTGCTCGAATTGTATGAAGCAAACGGTGACATTGACCGTTGCAACTGGAACATCGCTCCATTCACTTACACCCAGTCAGCAGGAGAAGGTACTCCGGTAGACGGTCGTGAATTTGTAAAGGGAAAAAGAGATGAAGTGGAACAACAATACTGGGACAAATCCTTCAGCTATGGTAAAACAGAGCCGGGTTCCACTTACGGTGATCGTGAATCGAAGAACGATGCCAATAAGAACCGCAACAGAGCTGCCGCCAAATATCGTAGAGAATATGAAGCAGACAAGAAGAGTAAAAACGATACTTCCATCAACTTCCCTCTTCTCCGTTACTCTGACATTCTGCTAATGATTGCAGAGGCGGAAAATGAAGTCAACCATGGTCCTAATGATCTGGCTTATGAATGTATCAACGCAGTAAGAGAGCGTGCAGGAATCAACAAGCTTGCTGCAAATCTGGATGAAACCAACTTCCGGAAGGCTATCAAAGACGAACGTGCAATGGAACTCTGTTTCGAGTACACACGTCGTTTCGACCTGATCCGTTGGGGAGACTATTACAAACTGATGCAGGAACAAGTGGACAAGGCACAGGCTGACGAATCCTGGAAGTTCGGAATCAATGTATATACTTACTTCAATATTCCGAAGTCTTACAATTATTTCCCGATTCCTGCCAATGAAATAGGATCAAACGGTGCTATCAAGACGAATAATCCGGGTTGGTAATTCTCTTAATAACTTTAAAAAGAAAAGGACATGAAAACAATATATAAAAGTTTGATGACTATCGCTTTTGCCGGACTATCCCTGGCTTCATGCGACAAGGAATTAAAAGAAGAAACAGCAATGGAAGTGGGTGTGGTGACAGACAGCAATGTCAGCTTCGATGGCAAAACTGTGACTGTAAAAAAAGGAAGCCCTGTAACGTTCAGCTTCGATGGCGACCCTGATTTTATCAGCTTCTTCAGTGGAGAAATAGGCCATGAATACAAACATCGGGACAGAATTGAAATGCAACCGGAAGACGTAGAAAAATGTGAAATCAATTTCTCTATATTATATGACTATGGCAATGCGAAAACCATCGAAGGTTCTACTCACATATTAATATCCGATCGATTTGGAGGAATTAGTGGCAACAACGTGGAAAAAGACAAAGAAGCTGTTACTAACTGTGACTGGACGGAACTTGTCAGCCAGGAAGATCTTCCCAAAGCAACCAAAGTTACTAAAGACTATTCTTGCCCTTTGACTTCTTACTTGGGCAAGGAAATCAGCATTGCTTTCCGCCTGAATCCCCTTGACAACAGCGCTACAATGCCTGTTATACATATTAAAGGATTACAACTTAATCTAGAATTCAACAATGGGAAATCAACCACAATTAATGCAAAGAACTTCGAATTCTCGGCTTTAAATGTAACCTACAATTTAGATGATCTTTCAAAAAACAACACTCATCTTACCAAACTGAAGGAAGCATTAGGAAACAAAAATCTCACACTTGAAGAAATGAAAAGTGCTGAATATGCAGACAAGATAGCATACACCACAGTGGATGGTAATATTCCTTATTTTTGGAGAATTAGCCAACCAAACGATTTCGTAACTAGCGGGGGTAGCAAAGATTATACCAAAGGAGATACTTGGCTTATTTCCAATCCAATCCTCCTCAATGGTTCCTGCGATCCTGACGCTGGTGTAGCCATCAAAAATATCTCGCAAACATTAGAGATATACTCACATACCTACGAGGAGGCCGGAACATATACCGCTACCTTCGTAGCCAACAATGCAAACTACGTCCATCAAGGTGGTCAAGTAGTACGTGAACTGACTATAAACGTTGTAGAATAAAAGCATATCCCCCAATTTTTCTAACCTTCAATCATAGAAAACGTTTATAAAAATCAGACTTTAATCAATTTAACATCAGAAAGAGAGGGACCGCGAGGTTCCTCTCTTTTACTTTTACCATATCTTTCCACCCTCTTCCCTTTCTTCTCCTCCGAAAAAGCATTTTTCTTTACTCAACTAGCGTATAAATCAACATTTATATATAAGTTTGCACAAAAATAAAAACAATGCAAAAGACTCTTCCTATTCATTTTGCCCCATTACAAGGGTATACCGACGTGATTTACCGTAATGCTCATGCTGCCTGCTTCGGAGGTATAGATACTTATTATACCCCATTTGTACGACTCGAAAAAGGCGGATTTCGCCATAGAGATGTCCGAGGAATCGAGCCCGGGAATAATCAAGTACCCCATCTGATTCCACAACTGATAGCTCCCTCTTTTGAGAAAGCAGAAAAAATCTTATCCCTACTCATTGAAAAGGGATATAAGGAAGTCGATATCAATATGGGGTGCCCTTTTCCCATGCTGGCTAAACGCCACAATGGTTCCGGTATTCTTCCTTATCCCGAAGAAGTGCAAGCGTTACTTAGCTGGCTGATTACGGAATATCCGCAAATTAGTTTTTCTATCAAAATGAGGTTGGGTTGGGAAGATCCGGAGGAATGTCTGAAACTGGCTCCGATTATCAATGAGCTCCCCCTACGACAAGTGGTTATGCATCCCCGCTTGGGAAAACAGCAATATAAAGGAGAAGTCGACCTTAAAGCGTTTGAAGCCTTTCAGGGAGTCTGCAAACATCCGCTCATCTATAATGGGGATATCAATAGTGTAGAAGATATTCACCGCATTCAGGAACAGTTTCCCGGACTAGCCGGAATGATGATAGGACGGGGATTACTTGCCAACCCGGCATTAGCTTTGGAGTATAGACAAAACCGTGCACTCGAGTTCGATGAAATGAGAGAAAAATTGCAATCTATGCACAAATGCGTATACAATCAATATGCAGAACAGTTGGAAGGAGGAGACGAACAACTTCTGAACAAAATGAAAACTTTCTGGGAATATTTAATGCCGCAAGCAGACAGAAAATTACTGAAAGCAATTCATAAAAGCACAAGTCTCAATAAATATAATCAGGCAATCCTTGCCTTTTTTAATCAACGATGAACTGATAACCAGTAATTTTACGTAATTTTGCGCCCGTTTACAAACATGCACATTATGAAAAAATACATTCTAATCTTTCTTTGTCTGATAACCGTATCGGGCAGTTTCGCACAAATGCAGGATTTCAAGTTCAAATTCTACGGACAGATTCGTACTGACTTCTATTATAATAGTCGTGCTAACGAAGAAACCGTAGACGGATTGTTTTATATGTATCCAAAAGACAAAGTGCGTGATCCGGAGGGGAACGATTTGACCTCAACACCCAACAGTAACTTCTATACTTTATATTCACGCCTTGGAGTAGACGTTGCCGGTCCAAAACTGGGAACAGCCAAGACGTCTGCCAAAGTAGAAGTCGACTTCCGCGGCACAGGCACTTCTTATTCGGTCATTCGCCTTCGTCATGCTTATTTGAATCTGGATTGGGGTAAATCGGCTTTATTGCTCGGGCAAAACTGGCATCCGTTATTCGGAGATGTGTCTCCGCAGATTCTTAATCTCTCCGTAGGAGCACCGTTCCAACCATTCAGCCGTGCGCCACAAATTCGTTATCGCTATACAAACAAGAATTTCCAACTTACCGGAGCCGCAGTGTGGCAATCACAATATACTTCACAAGGACCGGAAGGGAAAACACATAAGTATCTGAAGCAAAGCTGTATTCCCGAAATTTACTTAGGATTAGACTATAAAAGTAAACAATTGCAAGCAGGAGTAGGCGTCGAAATGCTTTCACTGAAACCTAGAACGGAAGCAATACTCCATCATTATTTTACAGACCCGTATACCGGCTATATGCATTCAATGGAAACAACCTTCAAGGTGGACGAACGCATTACCACCCTGTCCTACGAAGCCCATGTAAAATATACGAATAAAGATTGGTTTATAGGTGCGAAGAGTGTATTAGGATCCAATCTGACACAAGCTTCCGGTTTGGGTGGATTCGGGATCAAGTCTGTCAACGAACAAACGGGAGAACAAGAATATACTCCGATACGTTTCTCCAGCTCTTGGTTCAACGTTGTCTACGGACAGAAATGGAAGCCGGGAATCTTCGTAGGCTATGCCAAGAATCTGGGAACAAGTGATGCACTATATGCTCCCAAAGGAAATGATGCAAAACTTTATGGAACAGGAACAGACCTTAACCAATTAGTTACGGCAGGAGCAGAACTGACCTACAATGTCCCCCACTGGAAATTCGGGTTGGAATATACATTAAGCTCTGCATGGTATGGTTCGCTCAATACGTCCAATGGGAAAATTCAAGATACCCATGCCGTATGTAACAACCGTATTGTTGCCGTTGCCATGTTTATGTTCTAACCTCTCTATACAATTATTTTAATTATATATCTGTCACCTGTCACCGATTGCTGCTTAACGGTTTGATTATTAACAATTAACACCGTGACAGCAATAGGTGACAGCAGTGTGACAACAATAATGCTGTCACCAGAAACAGATAAGCTACATTTCACAACGCGGAGGTATTCACTCCGGAAGCTCCAGGCAATCCTATTTATTTCATGAATGCATTACCCTTGTTTCTCGTAGGGAAACTTTTAGTTTCAAGGCTTGAAACCAAAGGTTTCGTACCGGGAAACTAAAGTTTCAGCATTGGGAAACTGTAGTTTCAGCACCTAGAAACAATAGTTTCAACGGCATGGAAACTATGGTTTCTCCAAGAGAAACTACTGTTCCCCTATCAGGGAAAGCAAATGATCTCCTATTGTCTGACTTTTATCTCCTTAACTCCACTTCAAAGCTAGCACCATCTTTGCAACTGAACTGCAAAACTGTTTGCTTCTTATCAGAAGAAATCACCTTGCAAAAGGGAGTTTCTTCTACATTCCATTGCCCTTTTATCGTTACAGTCACAGGTATTTCACCACTGGCATTTTCAATCCATGGTCGTGAATAGATACTACGTTCGATACGTTTCCCATCTTTATCAAACGCTTCATCGCTTGGACCGCGATACAAAGCCAAATCCGGTTGTGCCACCGTCAACTTAATCTTATCAGCAGATCCTTTATGAATCATAACCAGACAGGAAGTATCCACACGTTGTAATAAACCACCCGGCAATGTCGTTTCAGGAGTTTCAAACAACACATAAGAAATGATCTGTTCGGAAACGGACTCTACAATATGTGCATTCCGGTCTTGCTGTAATACCTTATAAGTGGGCTTCTTTGCAAATTTCTTCATCAGAGTTTCATTCATCTGAGGCAGAACAGCGTATTCATAACTTCCGTTTTTCGGTGCCTTTCCATGATCTACAACCAAAGAAACCCAATCACCCTTTGTTTCCTTTCCTGTATTTTGCATTCGCGAGTATTGAGGAAAGTTCTTCTCAAACCGGATGGGAGTTGGAACATAATAACCCGTTCCCAAATGGTCCACCCATACTTTCTTATCTCCTTGATAATTTTTCCAATAATCATGCCCTGCTTTATCAGTAACTGCCAATTGGAAGATAGTCGTTTCTGTCGGGAACTCCGTATTTGTATTTTCAATATCCGAACCAAGACAGACAATCATTCCATCGATGAAATGGTAAGATTTACGTGCCCGATGTGATCCGTTGTACTTATCATGCTCATGTAACTTCATTCCGAAATTACCATTCATCTTCTGTTGAGACAAACCACCGGCAAAAGCCTCGTCGGAGTAAAGCATCTCTTCTATTCCAGAGTAACTATCCACATTGAGCACCTTAGCCTGCAATTGCTCCAATGGCAAATGAATAGATGTCACTCCCGGAATACGGTTCCAGTCAAAACCTTCCTGCTGCCAGCCGCTAGTGGCGGGAGTTACTGTCTGTCCCGGTGCAGCAGTCAATATTTGCAAACTGCCGTGTGCCAGGTAGCGACCGTATAGATTTGCTCCCAGATAATGTTCTGCCGCCCATAGATAACGGGAATGTCCACGTGCCACAGCCGACCAATTGCTACGACGTTGAACAGAGACGCAACCATATCCCATCGCTATATTTCCCTGCGGGTCCGGTTCCAGACGGAAACCTTTCTCTATAAGAAGTTTTGCCACCTTACGTTCTTCAGCATTTGAAACCTTAGGCATATATTCGGGAGAGTCATTTGCAATACTTGGGTCTGAAATCAGACGGAGGTAAGAAGAAACCATTTCACTATCATATTCCTCCTTTCCATCGGGAGAACCAGCTAGAGCCATCATAGCAAAATGCATAGGAACCAGTTTACCTTTTCCATCCGGATGACGACCGGACATGGAAAGAGGGAAGTTCAGCTTATTGCAATAGAAACGCATGGTCAACAGTACATTTTTCACTGTTTCATGAGCTAACTCGGAAACAGCAAATTCCGTCCGGCTGAAAAGATAAATCATATTGGTTGCTCCATCGAGTCCGCCCACAGCATAAGCCGGATAGTTATTTCGATGATGGAAAGCACCTCCGTCTACTTTAAACGAACCGGATAATCCCAATGCAGGACGGCAACCAAAATCAATCCAACGGGAGAAAGACCGGAGATATTGTAGTTTTTCCGGTGTATCTTCCATCATTAAAATGCTGGCAATGCGTCCGGTGGTCTGTGTATTGAAAGAGTCCATATCAATTCCATTGACTTCCGGTTTAGGGTATACTTCGTTAGTAATCGCATACCAGCGTAATGTCCGTTCGGCTTCCTGAAGTTTCCCGGTTTCCCTAAGCACATCTTTCATCAGAAAATATGCCAGGTACAGACCGCGAACACTATAGCCATAATGATGGATGTTTCCCCAACAACTACCATAAGCTACTCCCTGATCGGTTATATGATCGTACATTGCTAAGAACTTCTTCTTCATTTCTTCCCGAATCACCGGATTTGCCGCATTATTATATGCAACGGCAATTCTTTTCATCAGGTCGAAATAAGCACGCATTTCCACTCCCATTTTAGTCAGCATATCTTTATCCCAGTTTGGTATGATCCGTTCATAAGCTTCTGAAGCACGTACCATGTAAATAGGTACTCCCGATACTTGGCCGTTCTTGTAAGTTATCTGATAGAAATCATATTTCTTGCGGATGGTTTCTACTTCTTTATCAGTCGTTTTTCCTTTCGTGTAGATCATATCACGAAAACGCTTTTCCAACAGTTGCATTTCTGCTCTTTGCTTATCGTCTACAGGAGTCAATTCAATATCCGGTTTCAAAAGCGAGTGTTGATAGACAACCAGCCAATGGTTGGTGGTCCCGGCATTGACAAAAGGAACTTGCAGATCGGCCGTCT
Source organism: Bacteroides sp. LFL-34 (assembly GCF_027257075.1). Lineage (NCBI taxonomy): Bacteria > Pseudomonadati > Bacteroidota > Bacteroidia > Bacteroidales > Bacteroidaceae > Bacteroides > Bacteroides sp. LFL-34. The sequence continues at coordinate 137,501 of NZ_JAPQKZ010000003.1, forward strand.
GTTGACGTGCATCAACTTTAGTAGCCGTAATCAAATGATCGATGAAAAGGCTTCCTTTTGAATTTGGAGCAATAATCCGGAGTTCATTCATGCTTTCTTCCGGTGTGCCTTGCATATCACGTTCATAGCAAACCCATGCGGCACGCCAACCACTGAAATTAATACCAAAAGGGAAAGATGTGCATCGTTTGCCGTCTTTCAGAAACTGAAACTCAATGGTCGCATCTTGGGGAACTTCATTATAAACCCACACAATAAAAGCCGAAAGATATAAATCCTTGCCGGTCGGATCTTTCTTCTCAAACTTCAGGTCTTTCTTGAGTTCCAATATACCACCCGGTTCAAATGTCCATTCCAACGAATGTTTTCCATCTTTATAATGCAGATCAGATACCGACAGGCGGGAATGGGTAGCGGTGATACAATCCGGTATTTGCGGTTCTTCAAAAGAAAACATCCGTTCATCTGTTACAACTTGCGCATGAAGGAATGCTGAACACAAAAGAGAAAACAGAGTTGTCACTCCAAATTTAGTAAAAGGTTGTTTCATCATGGAAATATAGTCTTATTAGGTTTTCAGTATATAAGTCAAAGTATAGTCGCTCTAAAATCTGTAAAGAGTACGTGATTCTGCAAAAGACGTAAACCGAAGTGTCCGTCACCTTCACTACCCGCAAGGGTATAGCGAAACAACTCTTCATCATTCACAGAATAAGTTGTGATTCCCTTTTCCACTCGAATCCGAATCTCATACCATTGATTGGGGACGAGTAAATGAGAGGCATCGGTATATTCTTTCAATAAAGGTTTCACCTTGTCATCTGCCACTCCATAATATTCTCCTTTGTATCGACGGAAACGGGTCGTTGAGTTATCATTTCCTCCGTATCCAACGTAGAAAAGGTTTAATGTGTTATAGTTTTTAAAGATGCCGTCACGCCACTGACTACGGGCAAAAAGATCATCAGGGTATTTAGGATCATTGGCAGCCCAGAAGCAGTTCAGATCACTCAAGCGGTCATACTTTCCACCTTGCATCACCATACAAATACGATAACTTATTTCATAATCGCCCGTCAATCGTTGCCGATACCACATAGTCAGTCCGTCCGGAACTATCAATTCTAATGTATCTGCACGTTCTATTATTTGCAAAGCATGGGATGCATCTTCTATTTTCCATTGCTGCACAAAAGAAGCTTTGTGCTGTGCCAAAAGCACCACACTATTTAAGAGAAAAAAAGTAATCAAACTGTAGCCTATAAAAAATCGCTTCGTCATTACGGTATTAGTTTAAAGATTATTCTTCCGAATACAAAGAAACCCCTCTTTTCGAAAAAAGAGGGGTTCAAATTGTACAAAATAACTCAAATAACGTATTGACTGATAATTTGCATTACCAATATCTTATAGTTTTTTCATCAACAAAATTCTCATACCATTTCTGGTTTGAAGCACCCTTACTATCTACCCATTTAGTAAAATCAGGATATGCTTCTCTAAATGGTACACGTTCATAAGCATGACGTGTGCCAACCGGAAGTTTAACTCCCCAAGTGGAACCTTTGGTATTTGAATAATAAACATTTGCATCCAGTGTAGTGTCACCCGCAACCAATGCTTCATATTCTGCTTTGTAAGCAGAAGTCGGTGCATAACCCCTCATGTGTATTTCTTTACCACCGTTCACCTTAATAAAGAAATTCTGTCTATTAGTATCTAAAATCAACTCTCTAAATGCTGCAAGCTGAGCATCTCTTTCAGCTCCAGTTAATCCTTCTTTACCAATCAGTCTAACTTCAGCACGCAACATAGGTAGTCCTTCTCTTACTTTTCCTTGTGTTACCTGAAACATATCCTGATTATTATCCATCAAAGAAGTTAAACCATCCAGTGTAATAACAGTTCCTTCCGCTTGTGCTTTATCCACTGTCAATATTGCGAAACGCGGTTCTTTGCGAGTATCATTACTCCAATTCCAATTTTTATTTTCAACTTTCACTATATTTTTTGTAGAAAGTTCCTCTTTAGCTAAGTCTGTCATTGTTCCCTGACCACCTTTTAGTACAAGGCTTGCAGTAATCCGATCAACATACTCGCTTTTCAAACCATCCAGTACAACACCTAACACAGTCGGGTATATACCACCTACAGCACGAACATCCAAAGTCAACAACAATTCTTCTTTACCTCCTACAGTCTCCATCATCTGTTGACTATGACATTCAGTCACCTTCAAGTCATACTCGAATACAACATCGTTGAAATCTTCATCATACCATGAATCCAGTTGAATAGGCCAACCATCTTCGAACATCACCACACCTGTGTTATGATAGAAAAGATAGCCTTGGTCCGTTTCATTTGTCGGCTGCACTGCATCTTCAGGAAGCGCAAGAGTTACCGATGCCAGACGGTTTGTTTCAAAATTGAAACCAGTACTCTGATCTACACCACGACTAACAGGAGACAAAGCAAATTCTTTTGTAGCTTCTGTTCCCGAAACTGTATTGTATTTCATATACACTTTCTCGCAAGCAGCAGGAACATTCAACGTAAGAGTACGGGAATCTTTCACTAATACATCTCCCACAAGCAGACTCGCTTCAGAACCACTTTTATCGGAATATACATTCACAAGTGCAGAAGCATTTACCGGGTCAACAGTTCCCGAACCATCGTTACCTTTTTCCAACTCATTATCAGAGCAGGAAGTAGTAACCAACATTGTCCCCATAAGGACATACATCAAACTTTTAATTTTCATCTTAATTTAATTTTTAAATTTATTGTTTGTTTTTGTTTCGCATGAGAACCTGGCTTATCACACTTATTTTCAGGCTCCATTTGTTAACTTATCAAAAATATATTTAACTCCTAATAGCTTTTTGCTTGCCTTTATTTGTAATTTCAATCCTTTCCATCGAGAATAATCACAAGAGCTAAAATAGGGCTCAAAAGGCCTGTTCATGAACACTGGATAATATATACAAGTTATTTCGTATATTTGCATTAGACAGAACATTCAATACAACAAATATAGAGCTTTTATTCCGAATATACAAGTTCTATATATAAATATATCAAGGGAAATGGATCAAGTACTGTATGGTATAGATTACATAGAATATTATTTCTATTGGATATATTACAAGTTTATTGGCTATCCTTTAATCATAAGAATATGCTCAATTGCTGTAATGTTTTGTATTATTGCGTACTTATTTCTCCTATTCCATATTATATATGGTATATTTAAAAGGCGAAAAGAGAAGCGGAAATACAATAAAGCATTTGATAAGTATTATGAAGAAATGAAATCTATCTCACTAGATTCCAACACATTGAGTGAAGAAGAGATAGCTGACAGATTAGAATATGATACGAAAAAGCGCCCGAAACCTAACGAGTTACGCATTATCACTCAACTATTAACAGAAATCAAGAGTGTGCATGAAGATGAGATCAATGAACTAAACTATCAAACGATTCAAACCGTATTCCAAATCACACGTTTCCTTGAACGCGAACTTCAATTCGGTTCCAAAAGATCAAAGATACAAGCTCTGAAACTTATTCAGTCCATCAATGGGTATGCTTCTGAAGCGGTATTGGTGCGTTTCCTCTATCATCGTGAACTAGAACTAAGAAACTCGGCACGCTACACTTATATGTGGTTAAGCCAGGGTGACCCGTTCCGCTTCTTCGACGAAGACATCGGCATGAAGTTAAGGCAATGGGACATGATGGAGTTACACGCTATCTTGGAGCACCGTAAGAAAGTGGGATATAACACACCCACCTTTATTAAATGGGTGAATACTTCAGCTGAAGAAAACGTTAAGATATTCTTTATCAACGAAATCCGGCTATATAATGAAACCGAAAGTGCCCCAATTCTCGCGAAGCAACTCAATGCCCGTTCTGTGGAAATACGAGGTGAAGCGATCAAGACTTTAGGTAAACTAAAATACAAAGAGGTTGAACCTAAGCTGATTGAAATGTATAATGTACAACCGGAAGAAGTCAAACGACAAATCATTTCGGCTATTGCGGATCTAAAGACCGATAAGGCTTTAGGATTTCTTTACAATGCTTATGATGAAGCAGATAACTGGGGAACCAAGAGAGTCATACTCAAAGCCCTCTATGAGTATAGTGCAATGGGAAGGAAAACATTCGATCAATTGGAAAGAAAAGCAGATTCCCACACAGCTATATTGTTTGCCCACACCAAGCATCCGTTAATCAACCAGTTAAACTAGAGAACATGAGAGATATAATATTTACATTCTTCAATTATTTCGTATTCTTTTATACGAGCATGCTGGCGATATTCTTCGTCACATTCGCCTTCCTCTCTTTCATTTCTCTAAAACGGAGAAAGGATTACTATGTGGAAAGCTATATGCGGAAAACAATCAAGGAATCCCCCTATACACCAGGCATTTCGGTAATTGCTCCTGCCTTCAATGAAGAAAAGACAATCATTGATAATGTGAACTCCATGCTTGCATTGGAATATCCGCTTTTCGAGGTGGTTATTGTAAATGATGGAAGTACGGACAGTACATTGGAAAAGATGACCGAATATTATGAACTGGTAGAAGTGCCCTATGCTTATATCGAGCGAATCAAAACCAGACCGTTCCGAAGACTCCTCAAATCCTCCAACCCGAAATACAGCCGACTCATCGTTGTAGACAAAGAAAATGGAGGAACCAAAGCGGATGCATCCAATGCGGGTATCAACGCTGCTTCTCATCCTTATTTTATCTGCACGGATGTGGATTGCATTTTGGAAAAGTATGCTCTTTATCGTTGTATCTCGCCCATTATATCTTCAGAAAAACAAGTAATTGCAGTCAGCGGAACGATGTTGATGGCTAACGGATGCGTCGTGAAAGACGGACAAATCATAGACGTTAGAACTCCCCGTACACCGATTCCACTTTTCCAGAATCTGGAGTATATGCGCTCTTATCTGATTGGTAAGATGGGATGGTCCGCTATCAATGGTATGCCGAATGTTTCCGGTGGATTCGGTCTTTTCGATCGTTCGGTAGCGATTGCAGCCGGAGGATACGATGCTCCCTCTTTTGCCGAAGACATGGACCTCATCACCCGCATGGTAGGATATATGTGCGACTTCTCCCGTCCTTATAAGATCGTACAGATTCCTGATACTTGTTGTTGGACGGAAGGACCTCCCAACCTGGCAATGCTTTACCGGCAACGTACCCGTTGGGCACGGGGATTGTTCCAGACACTTAATATCCATCGTAAGATGATTTTCAAAAAGACGTATAAACAGATGGGACTGTTAACTCTGCCTTATATGTTCGTTTTTGAGTTTCTAGCGCCGATCATCGAGCTCGTCGGTTTGATAGTATTTATCTATCTGGCCTTTACAGGAGCAGTCAACTGGAACACGGCATGGATGATTTACCTGACGATCTATACGTTCTGCCAGTTCCTTTCCATCGTTGTTATTACCTACGACTACTATGTCGGGATGCTATATAAAAGAGGATACGAATACCTGTGGATTATCATTGCGTCCATATTAGAGCCTATCTTCTATCATCCCATCATCACTTTCTGTTCATTGAGAGGATACCTCAGTTATCTGACCAATAGAGACTTCAAGTGGAAGAACATGGAACGTAAGGGATTCAAGCAGAAAGAAGAAAGTGCAGACGGTACTGATATAACGGCAATGAAGCCCGAACCTGCTACGATTTAAACAAGAAAGAAAGATTAAAGACAAGATAGAATGAACAGAGAATTTCTCCATAAGATCACCATATTAGGTTGTCTGTTTTTACTGATAACCTCTTCCTCCGGGACCGACAACGGATTCCAGACACCGGAGCAATATGCCCAGATTGTACAGGAGCATTTTGCGAACGAGGAATGGGAAGCAGGGAAAGAGCTGTTGGAGGAGGGCCTTCAGAAATACCCGAATGTTTCTGACCTTGAATGGCTCATGGGAAAATACTGGTTCCACGAAAAGAACTATGACCAGTCGCGTTATCATCTTGTCAAAGCGATAGATGACAATTACAACAACGTCAATGCCAAACATCTGCTGGTAGACGTAGAAGATATCACCGAGAATTATTCCAGTGCTATTTGTTACGTTAATGAGTTGCTGGAAGTGAATCCGTATTGGAGAGGTTTATGGCGAAGAAAGATTGAACTGTACCGCAAGCAGAACAACGATGTGGAAGCAGACCGCCTGTTGAAACGAATCAATCAGATTTACCCGAACGATACGATTCTAAGGAAGGATTATATCTACAGCATGGAGGTAGGCTACCAGCAAATAAAAAAAGGCGGTAACCGAAAAGAGGCTATCGAAAAGCTGACGGAGCTTATCAAAGTATCTCCTCAAAACGAAGAATATTATCTGGACATCATTAACCTGCATTTACAGGAAGGAAACCGGGAAGCTGCTCTAGGCTGGTCATCCAACGGTTTGGCTGCCATACCGGGAAGCGGTGCGCTTATCGTCAAAAGGGCGAGTATCCTTAGTGAATTGGCACGTTATCCGGAAGCTCTGGTGTTTATACGCGAGCAAATGCGAAGAAACAACAGCCCTGCCATACGGCGTATGTATAACGACCTGTTAATGGAGGCTGCCCGAGCAGAGAAGCAGCGGGATCCTTATGTATTATATGGCATGGCCTACGAAGGAGGTAATAAGAACAAGGAAGCATTAGACTACCTGCTGAACACTTCCGTCACCCGGGGATATACCGATGACGCACTCTTCTATATCAGAGAAGCTAAAAAACAATATGGCAACAATGATAAAGGAATTCTTTATAAAGAATATATGCTTTATCGCCAGATGAATGAGGATGATCTTGCCTATTCAACGCTGAAAAAGATGTATGAGATGTATCCTGATGATTATGATATTACGCTTGCCATGAGCGCACAACACATGAAGAAAGCTGAAAAACTGATGGAACTTGGTCTGTACGCAGAAGCATTGCCGCACGTATTGTTCGTTTCTCAAAAACATGTAGACGACAATGAAGTGAACGGTGCCGCATGGGAAAAAGCCTTGAGTTGCTATATCAATATGAAACGTTACAATGAAGCACTTGCAACATTGGACACCATCACTCTTCACTTCCCTGATTACGAAAACGGCACGTTGAAAAGGGCATTTATTCTCGATAAAATGGATAAAACCGAAGAGGCTTTGCAACTGTATCTATCTGCCATCGAGCAGAGTGATGAGGATATGCGCATTTTCTATGTTATCGGATACGAGGAACTAGCAGTGCCGTACATCAAGAAATGTATGGAAGCCGGAGCTACGAAGAAAGCATACGAGGAATCTGTTAAGCTAATTAGCCTGAATCCATCAAGCGATCTCGGATTACGGTATGCCATCAATTCGTCCGGTTTACTCGGAAAATACGATGAATTCGAGAAATATACAGTACAAGGAATCAATTATTATCCTGAAGAACCATTCTATCAGGCTAAAAGAGCTACCGTGCTTGAACGTGACAAGAGATACGAAGCTTCTTTGGAATTCCTGAAGCCGATACTCAACAAATACCCGAGCAACAAAGAGATTATAGGCGCATTCTCACAGAGCAGTGAATACCGTGCCCTGCAACTGACAAAGGCCAAAGAACCGGAAAAGGCTCTCGCTGTTCTTGATACAGCTTTGCTTTATGACAGTCAGAACAAATCATTGAAGTACACTAAGGGAGTGGTATATGAAGCCAACCGTCAAGCGGATTCAGCCTATTATTACCAAAAGTACTACGAGCCATCCATCATGGAATATCGCTCTTTCCAACGACATTTATCGGGCCTTAGAAGCATGATGCTCAAGAATGAGATTGCTTTGACCTACCTGCGTGCACGCTACGGAGAAGAAGACATCATTACCTCCGTTGCCACCGCTGAATACACTCGAAAAGGCCAGAAGAACAGCTACACGGGACGTCTCAACTATGCAGGACGAAGCGGCTCGGCAAGCGACAGCATGGAGGCTGAAGAACAGACACCGGGAGGAGTCGGCATTCAGGTACAAGGTGAGTGGACGCATCACTTCTCACCGAAGTGGAGCCTCACGGCCAATGCAGCCTTTGCGACCAAATACTTCCCGGACATAACGGCTGATGTCGCTTTACGGCATTATCTCAAGAATGATTGGGAAATAGGTGCACATGTGGGTTATAGACGGGTAGCCGCCTACACAAAGCGTTATGAATGGAACGATGAATTCTTTGCAGGTGGCACCGGAGACAATGGCTATCTGTTTACGGGTTGGAATGAGTCAAAAACTAACCTACTCACTGTAGGCGGAGAATTAGCCAAGACCATTGAAGTCGTTCGTCTCAACACGAAGATAGATATGCACTTCTTCAACTCCAACTTCTATTACAATGCTCAGATTGGCGCCAAATACTTCCCGGCTAATGACGGAAAGACAAATATCAACGCCATGGCAAGCATCGGATCGGCACCGGAAACGGCCGTACTGGACTATGCGCTGCCCGGCTCTTTCTCTCACACCAATACTATGGTGGGATTGGGAGGCCAGTATATGGTCAGTCCTAACATTACCATAGGTCTGATGGGTACCTGGAATACTTATTATAACCAGACCAACACCGTGCGAGGGACCAGTCCGCTCAACCCGATAGAATCCATATCGACACGCTATAAAAACTTATATAACATTTATGCACAAGTTTATATTTCATTCTGATACGCTTGGCCCTGTATTGGCAGGAATGATATGTATTTGCTGCCTTTTATCCGGCTGCCGTATGCAGGCACGCACGGAGATGTTCCCATCTAAAGAAGGGTATCTCGTCACCATTGGTGAGGATCCGACCGACAGAGACACCCGGTGGGCGAAATACCTGTACGAACATCTCAAGAAGCGTGCAAACGACGATGAAATAGTAGCTTTTGGCGTTTCCGAAATGGACATGTGGCGCATCATCATACAGATAGACCCAACATTGCAGAGAGGATTCAAAGTAGCCTGCAAAGGCTCTGATATCAGACTGACCGCAAGTGACGACAAACAAATGTTATGGCTGCAATACCAACTGATAAAGAAGATCAGCAAAGAAGACCCGCGTATAGACGGTTCGGATCTTCCTCCCGCCCTTATCAATCTCAACGATACTTGCGGAGCTTTTGCATTTGACTATCAAAGTATTTATTCTCCATACGGCCTGAACGCCGATCATACAGGCGTTATCGGCCTGAACAACTTTGACGACAGCTGGGGAATATGGGGACACAACCTGCGAAAAGTCTTGGGAAAAGATGCAGAGAAAGTATATGCCACCATTCACGGGAAGACAGATGACTCACAACTGTGTTTCTCTTCCGAGGATATGTATCGCCAGATAGAAAGTTACATCGTAGATAACTTCGGTGAAAAGGGGAATTTCCGTTTTGTAATCGCACCGGATGATACTCCGTACGCCTGTACGTGTGCCACCTGCACCGCATTAGGAAATACAGAGAAGAACGCAACTCCCGCCGTTACGGAACTGATCCTCCGCCTGTCGCAGCGTTTTTCCAAACACACGTTCTTTACGACTTCCTACCTGACTACGCAACAAGTCACAAACAAGCAGCTCCCGCCTAACGTCGGGGTAATTGTCAGCACTATCGACTACCCGCTCCGCCGGACAGACGGCAAGGACGAGCAAGACAAGAAATTTGCGGAACAACTCGACAACTGGAAGAAAGTAACGAACAACATCTATATATGGGACTATATCAACAACTTCGACGACTACCTCACTCCTTTCCCCATATTAAAGATAGCCCAGCAAAGACTCCAACTTTTCAAACAACACGGAGCCAGCGGCATATTTTTCAACGGAAGCGGTTACAGCTATTCTTCCTTCGATGAAATGAGGACTTTTGTATTATCAGCCCTTCTTATCAACCCGGAACTTCCGGTTGATGAGTTAATTAAAAGCTATTTCAATCAGGAATACCCGGTATCCAAAAAATGGCTGTACGATTACTACACAGAGCTAGAAAACAACGCCCAATCCGGAAAGCGGCTCGGACTTTACGTCGGTATCAGAGAATCGGAAAAAGGATTCCTCTATCCGGAGAAGTTTATCAAATTCTATGATGAAATGGGAGATTTTGTATCCGAAGCAAAAGGGAAAGAGCGCAAAAAGCTGCACGAGCTCCAGACCGCCTTGTCTTTCACGCGCATGGAATTAGCACGTGACCACAGTTTCGACGCTTACGGATATGCCAAGCGGAATGGAAAGGATATTCAACCGCTTCCCCAAGCTCGTAAATGGGTCACCCAGCTCAAAGAGCATCAAGCATTTGCCGGAATGGAATATTATAATGAGTCAGCTTATGAGATTGACTATTATATAAAGGAATGGGAACAATATATACTTGCTTCCGACATAAAGAAAAGTTTGTTTCTGGGAATGAATCCTTCCACAACCCCTAAACTAAATAAAAATGATTCAAAGAAACTGACCGACGGCACTCACGGTTTACCCGGAGACTATCATTGCGGTTGGGTTATCATTCCGGGAGAAGAATGTACCATCAACCTACCGGTTAAAGGACTCAATGCATCAGGAACATTCTATATCAGTTTTCTGAATCTTCCCCGCCACCGTATCTATGCTCCACAGCAAGTTCAACTGTTGAAAGACGGAGTAGCCTATAAAACAATAGACTTGAAACCGGAAGACTCCCCAGAAAAAGGAGAAATGATGAAAGCCACCGTTCCGGCAGACTTGAACGGAACAGAACAATTAAGCATAAAAATCAGTTGTTTAAAGAAGCCGGGAACGCAAATGGGTATCGATGAAATTGCATTCATCCCTTAAATGCTGAAAAAGTGATATAACAAAAATAAATGGCAACAATGAATAAATCTATATTCTATATTTTACTACTGACGGCACTTCCGCTCTGCTTTACAGGGTGCAGGAAGGAAGTACGTCCCACCAGCATGACGATAAAAGATTCCGTCAGACACTATTACCCTATCAAGCAAGGTCAGCAACTCGATATCATGTTTACCATCACCAACACGGGAGACGCTCCGTTAATCATTTCAGAAATGCAACCTTCCTGTGGCTGTATCATTCTGGATAAAAGTTCGCATATCATCATTCCCGAAGACGGTATCAGGCAATTCAAAGCAACCTACAACAGCATCAAGAATGTAGGCGAAGTGGTTCACCGCATCCGGATTTTCGGCAATATGCTCCCCGACGGGAGAGCCGAACTTAAATTTGATGTTAACGTAGTCCCCGATGCAGACTATACACGTGATTATGAAGAACTCTATCAAGAGTTCAACACCAAAAATGGTATTGTCAGAGAGATGGTGGATGGAAAAGAATCTGAACTGGGATATTATGTCGGAGAACCGTAATCGATATCATGTATCAAGTATCAAATATTAAGTATTAACATCAAATGACTGGCTAATACTCAACACTTGATACTTAATACTTATTTCTCCTTTCTAAGGATGTATTTCTTTGAATGCGGCATTTTCTTCTTTCACATTCTGAATAGTCTGCTTTAACTCTCCAATCGGCAAGTCATATCCATACCAACCTGTATAGCAATCTACCACATACCATTTCCCGTCCGACTGCAACTCGAACTCGACACGCAAATCAACCTCGGATTCTTCATAGCCTGCCTCAAAGATTTTATGCTTCGGTTCATTCAACGTAAACTTGGAAACATAAATACCTCCCTCTTCCTGGGTGATACGTTCTTCCTTCATGGTTTCGCTATCCAGCAACGGCCACTTTTCCCGAGTGAAAGGGAATGTTTTCTCGGTTTCTCCGTCATCTGCCAACAAAGTGATCGGAGTCTTTAATGGGAACTTGATACGAGTATACTGGAAGGCTGCACTGGAAGTAAATTTATCCAGAAAGGATTTGAAATCTTCACCGTCTTGTGTAGTCAGTTCACTATCGGCTTTTGCCTTGGAACTATTACCGCAGGAGATAAACGAAACACCTGCGAGCAGCATCATAGCCAGCAAGCAGCATACAAACTTTTTAGCTCTCATAACACTATATAAATTAATAGTTTAATTGACGGCGCAAAGATAGTAACAAGTTTGGTTTTGCAATACTTTTATACATTAAAATTGGTTCAAATCAAGGCACAAAAGAAACTTCGTTATTACGTTCTAAATAAAAGATTTTAAAGAAATATCCGATTCCATTCGTCTACGGTCAAATAATGTACGTTTTCATCCTACTAATGTACCATTTACTCATACCTAAATACTTATTTCTCCTCACCTTTGTAACAACATACAAACAAAGAATACACTTTAACATTATAATACTATGAAAACAATTTACACCGTATTTTTACTTCTCTTGTTACTCAGTTGTACTTCATCCAGTGAAAAACTAGCATGGGAAATAGCAAACAATTCTCAAACAAATAAAAAGGAACTTACTCGCTTTTTAGAACATTATAAAACAAATAAGGACAAAGATAAATATAAAGCTGCTTGCTTTCTGATAGAAAATATGCCTAACAAATATTCCATCAATGGCAAAGAACAGAAAATATATGATATTGATATAGTAAAAGCTGACTCTCTCATAAAATCACTAGAGCATTCATTCTTTTTAAAAGAAAAGAGTCCTTATTTGAAAAATTATACATTCGAACAGTTCTGCGAATACATCTTACCATACAGAGTCGCTGATGAATCATTACAATATTATTGGAAATGGGACTGTAGTAGAAAATTTGAGAAACAATGTACCAACGATATTATTCAAACAGCACAGAATATAAATGCTCAAATTAAAATAGAGCTATCTCCCGAATTTTACAAAGATACATTAAAATCATATTCATCAATAATAAAGACAGGATATGGTAAATGTGATGATAGAACAGCATTAGTTACTATGGCCTTACGGTCAGTAGGAATTCCTGCCGCATTTGAATTTGTACCTTATTGGGGAAGCAATAACAATGGACATTCTTTTGTTTCAATTATATTACCAGACAATAAAATATATCCATTACAAAACACAGACAAACAAGCAAACGGAGATTATTACCTATCACGTAAAACTCCTAAAATATATCGTAAGATGTATTCAATACAAGATTTAGCCAAACACATCGACAATATTCCCGAATTATTTCGTCACAATGACCTACTGGATGTTACAAAATTGCACAACATCGGCTCTTGTGATGTTACAGTCTCGACTAATATAAATAAAGAAAAAGAAAATTTTTTATCTGTATTTTCCCCAAAAAGATGGGTACCTGTTGCTTTTTCCTCTTCTCAAACATTCCATCACATTGGGACTGGAAATATATACAATGTTGATCGTAATAAGGAAGCTATTGATTTAGGTGATGGCATAGTTTATCTCCCAACTCACTGGGTAAATGAAGAGGCCATTCCAATAGGCAGCCCAATAATAGTATCGGAGGATTCAGTAAGGGAAATAAAACCAGACACTAAACATCTTGAAAGAGTAGTATGTAAACGCAAATTCCCTTTGAATATGCGAATTGTTGATTTCTCAAAATTGATGATTATGGGAGTTTTTGAAGGGGCAAATAAAGCAGACTTTTCTGATGCAACGGAACTTTATAAAATAACAAAAACTCCGGAAAGCAAAATGCAAAAGATAGAAATATCTGCAGAGAAAGCCTATCGTTACATACGTTATAGAAAACCAAAAGGGACCTTTAGTATCGCAGAATTTTGTTTATATCAATCTGATGAAAAGCTTCTACCATTCCACCCTATAGCTTGTGATGCTATATACGAAGACAGTACTATGCTTAATATTTTCGATGGACAACCACTTACCTATTATCAAGTGAGTGGTGGCATAGACTTATGGGTTGGTGTGGATTTATATAAACCTGTGAAGATTTCAAAAATTGGATTTGCTCCACGTAATGACGATAATGCAATAGTTTCAACAGACACTTATGAACTGTTTTATTGGCAGGATCAATGGATAAGTTTAGGCCGGAAACGACCAATAGGTGATAGTGTCGTTTATGATAACGTACCTCAAAAAGCTCTGTTATGGTTGCGCAATTTGACTAAAGGCCGTGAAGAACGTCCATTCACTTATGAAAATGGGAAACAGATATGGTGGTAAAATTATTTCTAACTATTAAATAATAAAATTATGAAAAAAATTACTTTGTTTTTGTCCTTACTTTTAATAGGAAGTGTGGGCTTTTCACAAATTATTCCGGGCGTAAACATCGGTAAACGCAAGGAATATATGATGAGAACGTATAAAATCAATAGTCAAAAGGCAGATGAATACGAACAAATTCTATTCTCCTTACAGAAAGAGAATGACCAGCTAAAGAATCGGAAAATTAGCTCTACTCAATTTAAAGCGGAACAAAAAAAGCTTTATAAAAAATATGGTACAATAATCAGCCAAGCATTTTCTGGAGGAAAACATAAAAAATGGAGCTCTTGTACCCAAGAAATGGAACGTTACCAAATACTAAGTGAAAACAAATTTATTCCATATGAAAAAATGCGTGCTTTGTATAAGGCCGAATCGGAATGGGGCAAAGAACGAGATAAAATGCATAAAGATACTGGAGAAGCATGGGAAAAATATGAAAATAGTGATACTATGGTATCCGAGCTAAATATTAAAATAAAACAAATATTAGGAACTGAAAATGGGACTTGGTATATCGAATATAAGAGACTGTTCTTCAGAGCACTTGACAATATGGACAAATATGGAGTTACATACAAAGATGCCTTTACCATAGCAAAAATAGAAGATACGTATAAACAAAAACGTGCAAACATACTCAATAGCAATAAAAAAAATGCCGAAAGGGAAGTGGAACTGATGGCTATTGATGATGAGATGGCAAAAAAAATAGCAAAGACTGTTCCGTCTGTTTCTGTAAAGTGGAAAAAAGTAAATAATGCAGCATTAGATCATACTTTGAAATCAAGATATGGGCTAAATCAGGAGCAAATAAACAAATTCAAGACAGCTTATAATAAGTATGCAATTGAAGAATATAAGATTCTCAATCAGAAAAAACTGTCTGATAGCGATAAATACGACCAACTCTCCCAATTAGGTGAAACCTTCTGTAAGACAGTAAATCCTTTATTCAAGGTTGATAATTATAAAAAATGGTATGGTTGGTGGAAATACGATTTTGAAAGAAAAATGAAAAGAAAAGGATTAAAATGATTATTTTATGAAAAAATCAACTTATATTTATACTGTTTTATGTGTAATTGCAATTGTCATTAGTATAGTAAATTGCAAAGATGAAGATTTGCTAGAATCAGGTTTACAGACTGACATGAAAGATTTTAGTTTGCAAGAAGCTAAAAACTTTTTTCAAACTCAAGCTCATGCTAATTTAACATTAAGTCGTTCATTGGATAACAAAAGGAATAAAACAGTTTCCCCCGGTGATTTCGTACCTAACTGGGATGCAGCAGTCAGTTCTACCAACAACGGACTCGCTTGCTATGATATTCCTATAACTCCGACTTATCACTTTAAAGCAATTTATGTAGATGAAAGAAATGGCAAGCCTTCTGCAGGAAAAGTCAATGTATATCAGAAACTAGTGATAGTAAAAGATGTAAAGAGCAATAGAATGGATCAATACATCTTAACTTTGATACCCTCCAAATTATATGATAGTAGAAATGGTGCACAAACTTGTAACAACTTTATAAATTGTGCAGACAAGGGTGGTTTTACAGGAGTAGCATTATATTCCTGTGTATATTCACAAGTTACAGCTCGTATAAGTACTTTTAAGAACGGAGTAAAAACGAGAGGGGTATTTCTATTAAATGCTTCAGGGAAAACTAATTTATCAGATAAGTATGAGCAGGCTCGCGCATTAGCATCTACTGTATATATTCAAAAGAAAAAGATGGTCTTAACGCGTGGAGAAGATGACTATAACTACGATTATGATTATGGTAATGAAGATGATTACACTTATATTGGTGAGACACTTGAAGAAGTCATAATTACTCCAGAATCAAATAATAATGAAACAAGTGGCGGAAACGATGAATGGGAAATCATAGCACCTCCCGATAGTGGAACAATAGACCCCGAACCGACAGAACCGGAATCGACGAGTACGGAAGATGATACTGTGACAGAAAATAATAATGGTGACCAGAATTCTGATGAAAAATCTATTCCTTTATCTACAGCTGAAAAAAAAGCAGTAAATAGCCTTTTAATCCAACTAGAAAAGCTTAAGAATATTGATCGAACGAAATACACAATTGAAAAACAAAACTATTGTCGTTCAACTGCACGTACAAGCAAGGATGGAGTTCTTCAACTATGTCAATTATTTTTTAGCTCAGATAATTTAACAGAAATAGATAGAATAGCCACAATATGGCATGAGATGTACCATATTGACCATAAGCATTATGGAAAACTTGAAATGACTATTCTCGAAAAAACAATTGTCCTAAATCCTCCACCATATATTGAAAAGATATTGAATGAAAGATTAGATATAATGTATGGCAAATATATAATGACTCCCGAAACAAGAGAAGCTGATTTTAAGCAAGAATTAATCATTGATCGCTATGGAACAATAGAATATTATAAAAATGAATTAGAGACGCATAAAGCAGAACGCGAAAACTTTCCAGAGGTATCACATTATTATGAGAATGAAAGAACTTGGTTAGAATGGACTTATGAACAACTTCTAATAATTGCTACAGAACAATCATCAAATAAATAAAATTATGAATACAATTAAATCTTTTTTTATAAGTATATTATTGTGTATGTCAATTCCTAGCAAGGGACAAACACAGGATTTAGAAATTACTTTTGCTTATAATAGACAAGACAATGCTTTGATTCTAAAACTTTTCAATAATACGGATAAAGAAATAATAGTATTGAATCAAAGCCTATTGAATGAATCATCTGGAAGCTGCATTATTTTAACTGAAAAACATGATAATGGACAGAGTGATCTAATCATCTCGTTATATGACTATGAAGATGGACAGTGGATCCGTTCTAAAACAATAAACCCTAACGAAAGACTAGAACTTTTTTATTCATTTGAAGCTATCCCTGCAAATAATGTTACAAGAGCTAGATTATTCCTCTCCACATATTTTAGAGATAGGAAGACAGGAAAATTAGTTAGCAAAAGATATAAAAATGATTTACCCATAAAACAAATTAAATGATAACAAGTAAACATTTATTTATAGGTATTGTACTTTTGGGCATTTCTATTTTTTGTACCGCCCAAGAAGTAAAAATTGAATTTTCTTATGATAAACCGAATAATTCTTTAACCCTTATACTTACTAATAATACAGACAAAGAAATTTTAGTTATGAATCAAGGGCGGTTAAGTGAATTTAGTGGAAGCTATATTGTTTTAACAGAATCTTCTAATGGGAAAAGCGCGGATTTGACGATTTGTCTATTTACTCTTGAAAGCGGGAAATGGATATTACACAAGAGTTTATCTCCAAAAGGAAGAATAGAACTCTCCTATCCTTTGGATTCTATCCCAGCCAATAATGTAGTAAGGGCACATTTGTTTCTTTCAACATATTCTAATGATGAAAAAACAGGAAAACTAACTTCTAAAAGATATGAGAAGAATTTATATATAGATTAAGAAGTTTTATTATTATACGGTACAGTTCTGTAAAAATTAGTGCCGATCGATTATGAAAATTATTATTTTCCAGCATTCTTTGTGTAAAACAAAACCAAGAGTGCTGGAAAATTTAGATTACACATTGCTCATCTTTAGGATAAATCATATATAAATATATTTCCACTTAAATTAAATGTACCTTATAAACAGTATGAAAAGCTATTCTATTGAAAACATCAGAATACAAGATATATTACTTATATCAATTTGCATATTACTGTTCTTAAATAGAGCTGTACCTATTGACTACTCATCAATTTGGCGAGTGACTGTATTATGCCTTATATATACGTGTATACGCATTATGCCAAAACGACAGTGCTATTGCCTATTATACATAGTCTGTATTTGGGGAATTACCGAAGTAATCATTTCAACACTTCAAAAAGTGAATTATTTAGAGAGCAATCATCATGATTTCGGAATCACAGGAACGTTTGGAAATCCAGGACCATTAGGCGGATTATTAGCAGTATGCTGGATAGTATCTATTTTTTTCATTTATGAAAACATACAAAACAAGCATCGTATATTAACATTATCATTTTGCATGATAGCCTGTTTTATTTTATATGGTTTACTATTATCTGGTTCACGCGCCGGGTGGACAGCTGCATTGGTAGGAAGCATGATATTCCTATGGCAATGGTTAAAAAGAAAACATACAATCAAAGTCAAACCAACTCTTTTGAAATCAGGTTTTCTGCTTATCATCACCGTTTTTATCATATCAATCTACTTTATAAGAAGAGATTCGGCAGATGGCCGATTGCTAATATGGTATAACACAATAAAGATGATAGAAGATTATCCTCTATTCGGTATTGGGACCGGAGGATGGCAAGCTAATTACATGCTTTACCAAGCTGAATATTTCTTACAAGCTACAAATTCTCCATACACATTATTAGCTGACAACATTTTTTATACATACAACGAATTTTTATATATAACAGCAGAACAGGGAATAGTTGGATTAGTTGTTGTTTCATGGTTGTTTTATGCATTATTTAGTTATAAAGAAAAGAATAATACTGACCATTGTCTGAAATCCGCCTTAACCACTTTCCTAGTCTTCTCTTTTTTTTCTTATCCTGGCCAGGTTTTTCCATTAGAAATATTATTCATCAGCATAATAGGAATGATGAAAAGCAAAACCATAAAAGTGTTTACAATATCTATTTTAGCAAAATACATCGTTAGAAGTATAGCCTCCATCTCTATTATATGTATATCAATCTGGTCCTATCATATTTACCATAAAACTTTTACCACAATTATCAGGATAGTGGATAAAAATAAAATATCCGAAGAAGCCCATTCTCAACTATCCACATTATACCCATTATTTTGTTATAATCCACAGTTAATGTACATCTACTCAAAAAGTAGTTTGGAAGATTATCCTTTAAATACAAAACCACAAATATTACAAACAGCTGCCCGAATTGCTCCTAATAGTGAACTATATATCAAGATGGGAGATTTTTGGAAACAAAAAAGAGATTACGCTCAAGCTGAAGCATGCTATCAAACGGCTGCTGCCATGATTCCACATCATATCACTCCTTCGTACAAATTATTCCAGCTTTATATAGACAAAGGAAATATAAATGCAGCCATCGACATGGGAAATTATCTTTTAAAACAACCGATAAAGAAAAAAGGAACAAAAGCTTTACGAATGGAAGCTGAAATTTTAGAGTTTCTTCATAAAGAAAAGAATATAAAGAAAACACAATAAGTATCTACCACAGTACAAGTCAGCTATCACACATCTGCCATCTGTAACCCATTAGATTACTGAAGAAAGTCTATAAGCAGACTTTGGCTTCCTTGATAGAGACCGCAATATCTAATATTGGGGACTAAATTTTTTTCCTTGAAATTGTCTTTTTGCACAAATCTTTTCTTTTAATATCCCGCATACATTTTATAGAGTTTATCAAAATAATCTCTTGAAATATTACTATTCTTTCCGGCCATATTTTTGTAGTAATATAACATTCCTTGGTAATAAGCCTTATAGTCAAACAGTCCTTGATTATTAAATGGATAGTTCTGTATCGTTCCATCCCCCTGAATGAATCTATATGACGTACGCATCGGATTAGCTTGGAGGGCTATAAAATATTTACCGAAAATATCATAATAAGAATACTTACTGGATTGATTTTGTTTTCGCGGTTGCTTATTTACCCCAAATGAATAAATCGTTCGTACTGCGCTTTCTCCTTGCATCGCAGCGATCCATTTTGTTCGAGCGATAGCTTCTGTTACAATACTATCAGTTTCCGCGTCCGGACTGTTTGAAATTTCTATATGACTAGTCGTACCATCCTTTTCTATAACAAACGAGCCATTCAGAACCATTTTTTTATCAACTATAACATCACACATAATATTTTTCAAGAAATTACCCTCTTCATTGTATTTTGCCTTTATTTCTGGATTAAAAACGATCATATCCGGATCAGTTGGTTTGCTTCTTGTATTACAAAAAACATCATCACGATACACTATTAATGGCAAAAGCATTCCATCATTATCGGTTTTTATAATAATCTTATCACATATAGTAACATCAATTGGAGTTGTTCTATCAGCAATGGCCGGTTCCCATTTAGGAGATTTTTTTAATAAATCCTCTATCGCACATTTTACAATATCATTCTTACACTGTAATATAGATATATTATTTACCTTTCCTTTTTTAGTTATTGTATACTGAAAAAGTAATGTATCTGAATAACATTTCAGTGTTGATGGTATTTGAATATTGTTGTGTATCCATTGAACAAACTTGTCCCTGCTATTAAAAGGACTCGTAGGAATATTCGATAAACGCGGTGGAATATGCATAGTTACTTGTTGTATTTGTTCCCGTTTATCTTCAGGAATATATTGATGAAAATCAATTAGCATATATTTATATATATCTTTAGGTTGACTTCCATTATATCGACATCGAGGAGCTTTACTTATGACATCCATAATTTCTTTCTCAAAAGCAGGATTTAATGTATTCAGTATGCTTGTTATGAAAACTTTTCCATCCCAAGATGCACTAATACAAACTTGTTCAATGCCAGCTATTCCATATTTGTACGCTTCTTGAGGAAATTGAATATTACTTAAAATCCATGATGGCATCTCGTCAAGAGTCATTAAAGATTCTTTGGTACTTCCTGCATTTATCTGAGCAGAAGTATATACATTAAAAAATACAGCAATGAAAAGGCTAATAATTTTATTCATAATATTGTTCTTTCTATAAGATGTTTTGTTTATTGCACAATGTAAAGATAGTGATAAAATAAAAAAACGTATACATAGAAAAATACACTAACGTGGTAAAATTATACATATTTCATCGACCAAAGCCTTTTTTTCGAAGCTACTTTTTCCTCAAATATTCATAACCGAAGCGACAGTACAGACACTTTCGCTTATCACAGTACTCTTTTTGCAACTGTATCAATGCCTGACTATCCGCCGCACTGACAACCGGAAGCCCGGCATCACTCCACGAACGGATAATATGATTGCTCTCCGCCTTCAATTCTTCCAGAAAACGTCCGGCACGTTCACACATTCGTTCATCTGCCTTATGCAATCCGTAAGTATAAAGAAAAGGAACCACTGTATTAATGATAATCAAATCCTTGGAACGCTCTCCCATCGTCTTTTCCTTTTGTGAAGAAAGTCGCCCGAATAAATAATGATTCTCCCAATAGGAAGACGTACGTGTATCCAGTAAAGCTCTCACATCCGTCAGAGTATCCGCTTCCAGTAAACGTGAAAACAGCCTATCTCCTTTCTGATAGAGATAGGCCAACTGCGCCAAGCGAATATGCGGAAAGTTTTCCGGACGAAGCCGTAGAAAACGCCATAAAGTAGCATCCATCCCCTGCCCGATTTCAAATTTTCGCTGCAAATAACGAAACTCTTTGCAAAGACGAATACTATACTCGTCTTCCTGTTCCTTTTTCAGAAACGTTTCTTCCAACAATCCCGCCAAGCCATAGAAAAAAGCCTCTATCTGAAACAAATCATTCCGGTGCTTATCCATCGCACGAAATGGCAACAATCCCGCCCACGTTTCAAAAGTATCTCCATTCAAGCCGAAACCGAAATTACGGGCAAGGGTGATAAAGAAAGCATCTTCCCAATTATTGTTGCAAAGTTCGAGACGCTGCATGATTAACTGTGCTTTCTGCTCCAAACGCTCTGTTTGCAAAGCGGTCAGCCAGGAATGGATGGTAAGTTTGGGAAGAGAAGCAAGGATAGGATAGCAAGCCGGATAATGATCGGCTACGCAAAGTTCATGATAATGGGATTGCACATTTTCCGGACAAGTCAGCAATAGTTGTGGTATCTGTTCACCGTTGGTACGGGTTATTTCCGTATCCGCCTCGCTCACCACATGGAGAATCACAGAATCATAGGCTTTGTCGCAATCATGCCCGTGGCGAAACCAATCGGAAGAATGTGTATGTATTTCTATATTCCCTACCCATAAGGCACCATCAATCTTTAGTTTCGCGTTAAAAAAGTCGGGACCGGCATTCGGGTTTTGCAGACCGGAGTCAATCACTTCTACCGGTAAGCCGTTGGTGGTTTGCAGTACTTTCAGGGGAAATAATTTATGTTTCCACACGTAGTGGAGAAGATGTTCCATGTTAACAAGACGTTAATGTGCGCTGCAAATGTAATAAAAATCTTATCTTTGCGACTATTATTTTGAATATAAGTCAGAAAACAATGAAAATAGCACTGATCGGTTACGGAAAGATGGGCAAAGAGATAGAAAAGGTTGCCCGTAGTCGCGGACATGAAATCGTCTGCATCATTGACATCAATAATCAGGATGACTTCGAATCGGAAGCATTCAAATCGGCCGATGTGGCCATTGAGTTTACCAATCCGATGGTAGCTTACAGCAATTATATGAAAGCGTTCAAAGCCGGTGTGAAACTGGTATCGGGCAGTACCGGATGGATGGCCGAGCATGGCGAAGAAATCAAGAAGCTCTGCACGGAAGAGGGCAAAACACTCTTCTGGTCGTCCAACTTCAGCCTGGGAGTCAGCATCTTCTCCGCTCTCAACAAGTATCTGGCTAAAATCATGAATCAGTTCCCTGCTTATGATGTCACCATGAGCGAGACACATCATATCCACAAACTGGATGCTCCCAGCGGAACAGCCATTACATTGGCGGAAGGTATTCTGGAAAAGCTGGACCGTAAGGACAAATGGGTGAAAGGCACTTTCCTTGCACCGGACGGAACCATTAGCGGAACCAACGATTGCGCCCCAAATGAACTTCCTATCGCCTCTATCCGCGAAGGAGAAGTGTTCGGCCTTCATACCATTCGCTATGAATCTGATGTAGACAGCATAACTATCACGCATGATGCCAAAAGTCGTGGCGGATTTGTATTGGGAGCCGTACTGGCAGCCGAATATACTGCCACACACGAAGGTTTTTTGGGCATGAGTGATTTATTCCCATTCTTGAACGACTAAGATTTCAGAAGCTAGTTCTAAACAAATATAACATTATGAGACAAGCCACACGCGCACAATGGATCAAATGTGCCATTGCTATTCTACTTTACCTCGTCTTCCTCCTCTGGGTACGGAGTTGGTGGGGATTGATTGTTGTTCCTTTCATTTTCGATATTTATATCACAAAGAAAATACCTTGGTCTTTTTGGAAGAAGTCGAAGAATCCGGCTGTCCGCAGTGTGATGAGTTGGGTGGATGCCATCGTATTTGCGTTGGTTGCCGTCTACTTCGTCAATATCTACATCTTCCAGAATTACCAGATTCCTTCCTCTTCGCTGGAAAAATCATTGCTGGTAGGCGATTTCCTGTATGTAAGCAAGATGAGCTACGGTCCCCGCGTACCGAACACTCCCCTTTCTATGCCGTTGGCACAACATACGCTGCCTGTCTTCAATACTAAATCGTATATTGAGTGGCCACAATGGAAATACAAACGGGTACCGGGCTTCGGCAAAGTGAAGCTGAATGACATTGTGGTTTTCAACTTCCCGGCAGGAGATACGGTGGCAGTGAACTACCAACAGACAACGGACTTCTATACGCTGGCTTATGGTGAAGGACAACGCATCTACTCCAAACAGATTGAAATGGATAGCCTGACACGTTCACAGCAACGTGCAATCTATGACCTCTACTATGACGCCGGACGTAAACAGATTCTAAACAATCCGCGTACTTACGGTGAAGTACTGTGGCGTCCGGTAGACCGTCGCGAGAATTATGTGAAACGTTGTGTCGGCTTGCCCGGTGATACATTGCAAATTGTAGACGGACAGGTGATGATTGACGGTAAGGCGATTGAGAACCCCGAAAACCTGCAATTCAACTACTTCGTACAGACTACCGGCCCGTACATTCCGGAAGATATGCTCCGCGAATTAGGCATCAGCAAGGATGACACCATGCTGATAGAAGACTCTGGCTGGGAAGGCGGATTATTGGATATGGGACTGGACAACCGGAATGCGCAAGGCAAACTGAATCCGGTATATCATCTTCCATTGACTAAAAAGATGTATGACACTCTCCTTGGCAATAAAAAGCTAATCAGCAAAATAGTAATGGAACCGGAAGAATACGCCGGACAGATGTATCCGCTGAACCTTTATACCAAATGGAACCGCAACAATTACGGTCCGATCTGGATTCCTGCCAAAGGAGCTACCATTACCCTCACAGAAGACAACCTGCCTATCTATGAGCGTTGCATCGTAGCCTACGAAGGCAACAAGCTGGAAGTGAAACCGGACGGTATCTACATCAACGGTGAAAAGACCAATGAATATACCTTCAAAATGGATTATTACTGGATGATGGGTGACAACCGTCACAACTCTGCCGACTCCCGTTATTGGGGTTTTGTACCCGAAGATCACGTAGTGGGCAAGCCGATTGTCGTATGGCTGTCGCTTGACAAAGACCGTGGATGGTTTGACGGTAAGATTCGCTGGAACCGCCTCTTCAAGTGGGTAGACTGATAAGTGTACGGATAGAATAGAGTGATAAGGTGATAAATATTGATGAACATTCGTAAATTCAAATGGATACTAGCATTTGCCGGAGCAGTAGTCGTAGTGCTTCTGCTCCGGGGATTTGCTTTTACGTCCTGCCTTATCCCTTCCACCGGTATGGAAAACTCCATTTTCCAGGGTGAACGTATCTTAGTGAACAAATGGAGTTACGGATTGCGAGTTCCTTTCATGTCGCTCTTTTCTTATCATCGTTGGTGCGAAAGTCCTGTACGGCAACAAGATATTGTAGTGTTCAATAATCCGGCTGGAATCCGGGAACCTATCATCGACCGCCGGGAAATCTATATCAGCCGTTGCCTCGGAGTTCCGGGAGATACATTATTGGTCGATTCTCTTTTCTCCGTTATTTCTCCAGAGGCACAATTCAATCCGGATAAGAAAAGGCTTTATTCGTACCCCGCGTCAAAAGAAAATCTGATTACCTCACTCATGCATACTCTTTCCATCACCAACGACGGATTGATGGGAAGTAATGACAGTACTCATGTGCGTAGTTTCAGCCGTTACGAATATTATTTGTTGGAACAGGCAATGAATGGGAAAGAGAGTTTTGTCCAACCTTTGTCAAACAGGGAAGATGCCGAACCGAATCCGCTGATTGTTCCCGGAAAAGGGAAATTTATCCGGGTCTATCCCTGGAACATAACCTTACTGCGGAATACCCTCGTGATGCACGAAGGCAAACAGGCAGAAATAAAGAACGACACTCTCTACGTAGACGGCAAACCTACACAACACTGTTATTTCACTAAAGATTACTATTGGATGGGATCTAACAATACCGTCAACTTTTCCGACTCACGGCTCTTCGGGTTTGTCCCGCAAGACCATATCATCGGGAAAGCCTCCATCATTTGGTTCTCCAAAGAAAAAGAGACAGGCTTGTTTGACGGATACCGATGGAACCGTTTCTTCAGAACGGTGAAATAATCTTCCGGAACATAAAAGAAATAACTCCTTAATAATATCCTTAATTAATATCCTTATTATAGAGCCCCCTAAACGTATTAAAATGAAAGAAATGAAAATAGCTTATTTATCTTCAGCTTATCTCGCTCCCGTCGAATATTATACCAAACTTCTGGCTTATGACAAAGTGTTTGTAGAGCAACACGACCACTATATCAAACAAACCTATCGTAACCGGTGCACCATTGCCGGCCCATCCGGCGAATTAGCTCTTTCTATCCCAACCGTAAAACCCGACACATTGAAGTGTCCGATGAAAGATATCCGCATCTCCGACCACGGCAACTGGAGACATCTGCACTGGAACGCCATCGAATCAGCCTACAACAGTACTCCTTTCTTTGAATATTACAAGGACGACTTCCGTCCCTTCTACGAAAAGAAATACGAGTTTTTAATCGATTTCAACGAAGAACTATGCCGGATGGTCTGTGAATTGATAGATATTCACCCCACTATGGAGCGTACTAGCGAATATAAGATGGAGTTTGCTCCCGGAGAATTCGATTTTCGGGAAGTCATTCATCCCAAAAAGGATTTCCGAGAAGTGGATACAGAGTTTATTCCGCAACCTTACTATCAGGTTTTCGAGCCCAAACTGGGTTTTCTTCCTAATTTGAGTATCATAGACCTGTTGTTCAATATGGGACCGGAAAGTCTGTTGGTACTAGGCAAGTAATGACTCCACTCTTCTATACGTATGTAGCCAACAAAGGTGCACCATGTCGTCACATTATTTATACTCGTACAGTTTGACGTGTAAAATACTGAATTCTCCGACAGGAATACGTACATGCCTTCCCTGATGGTCCTGATCGCCATTCAGGCGCCGGATATATTTCAGTGAACCATCTTCGTTCACATTAACTTCATCTACAGAACCGATACCGGCTCTCATACCACCTTGCCAGCTATTTTCCGTTTTTGATGCCTTTCCGCCCACACTGGCAAAACCATCCTCGCCCAATGCCGGTGAACTTTTCATTTTATTTTCCCCCTGTTTCTTAAATTCAAGTACCAAGCCACTGCCGGCAACGATATACTCATCTGGAGCCAGACGTAGCAAAACACCTCCCCCTTCAGGCCATACAGTGCCATCCCGGGCACGTGGGTCCCATGGCAGAGTGAAGTAATGACGGCAGGTAATCTCCAAATCATCGTATGAAAGTATTCGTTCTTTATTCTCTTCATCAAACAAAAGACCGTTCATCACTCCTTTACCCTGATATTTTGTCAATAAAGGCATCAGTTCTTTCAATTTAATATAGCTCTGTACCAAAGGTGCATCTGCTCTATCCGAACCGCTTTCAATAGAGAAAGGACAAAAGCCAATCGCATCATGCTCACCAAACACATAGAAAGCACGTACTCCATCATTGTCTTCCAACCGAATTTCAGGTATAAAGAGAGGATTATTGTGCAGTTTATACTTTGCCACCCAATCAACGAAACCTTTATCATATAAATCCGGAGCCAGAAAATCAATGTTGGGTGCTGCATAATGCCATACATCTATTAAATGAGCCAATGGTCCTGCCGACGGATATTCTCCCGGTTTCCGCCCCCTACTGTTCATTGCTGCATTGACATACAACGGAATATTATAGATAGAACGTGCTAACTTTGCCATTCGTTCTACATACTGCGCATACGACCAGGCCATAAAAATTTCATCCGTATACACGTCTGCACCAAACACTTCCTGCCACGTACCTTTCTTCTTGAATCCCTGGCTCTCCCATTTTGCCAACATTTCGGGATGCAGAGATCTCTTGTTCTTTTGCAAATAGTCGATGAAAAGAGACGGAACTGGTGCATAAAACAGTTTATCCGCTTCTTTGGAATAATCGCGGGCATCTTCCAACATTCCGATTTCGTTTTCTATCTGAATCATGATAACCGTTCCCTCTTCCTTATCCACAGAAGCAATGTGTTTCATCCATTGGGAAAAAGCACGGCTATCCGCCTGAAACACATTCTCCGAAAAGGAACTGGCTATTTCGAGGGGCTTCCCTGCTTTCGTATAGGCACGCGGGTATTTCTTATAATCTTCCTTAAACCAGATCGGAGCGTAGCAACTCATTGAGTTTTTCCACGCACCGAACCAAAGGAAAACCACCTTCAAATCATTCGCGCGAGCCTGTTGAATCACTTTATCCGTCAGAGTAAAATCAAATTTACCTTCCTGTGGTTCTGTTAAATCCCAATATGCAGGAACCAGTACCGTATTCAGCCCCATACGTTGCAATTTCGGGAATATACGTTCAATATCTTCAATAGAGGAAGCTGAAGAATTTCCCAATTCACCGCCAATCACCAAGAATGGCTTTCCATCTACCATAAGTTGTGTGGTACTTCCCTGTTTCTGCAAATACGGAAGTTTCTGATGTGCCTGAAGAGGCAAAATAAAAAGGAATAGAATCCCAAAAAGTGTGTTTCTCATAACAATCAGCTTTATCATATTATCTGAAAGCAAAGTTACAACAATATAAAAAAGGAGCACAACGTCTTGTGTTCCTTTTCTATCGGGCAGGTTACAGATGCTTTATGTTACGTTACATTTGCCTTTATCTATACATTATCTCCGATTCTTATACCCTCTATTTGCGTTTCCTAAGTAATTTTTAGAGAAAACTGTTTATATCGCTACTTCTTCACAGTTCTTCTCTTCATTAGATTCTGCCGCATCCAGCCGACTCAACAAATAGCGTACATTTTGAAGATGTATATCGTTATTCCGATCCATTTTCTTAAACTGCCAACTGTTTTTAGTGGTATTCAGTATGCAATTCATTAACATTCCCACGGCATCGGCACTTTGGAAACGATTGGTATTGGAGATTAGCGTATTCATCATGTGCGCCCCGAATCCTCTAATCACCTCTTTCACACTTATCGACTTATAATTACGGATGGCTTCAAAGGCTGCCACATTACTACAAAGCGTACTAGCTAAATCCTCCAGTCTCTTTCGATCTGTTCGTTCCACTAGATAGCTTTCAGGATTCATAAAACGATTGAGGGTCAGATAAAAAGACATCATTTCATCATCGGATGAAAAGATAGCGTGCATGAGTTGCGTCGCGTCCCCCGGACGGGCCTGCTGGTTGCTTAAAACTTCTTTCATAAGAATTTTAATTAAATGGTGAATAAATTAAGTTTAATGGGGCGATACAGAAAGGTAGTTTTAAGAAATAAAAGAAGCGGTTCCGCCTGTCCCATTGCTCTTCACCATCCACAACAGGCAGTAGGTGCATTAACATCCTACATGGGGGTACGAAACCGCCATATAGAATGATAGGACAAGCATAAAAAAGCCTGCCACATTGATACAGCAGGTTCCCCTGCTGTGGATTTTGATAAAGAGCATTGCAAAGATAGAATATAAAATCAGAAAAGAGAAAAGAAAATCAATATAAATTGAAGTTTACAGCGATCAGCAAAAGACAAAATCTTCTAAAGCTACTTGTAACTATAAAATTCATTTAGGAGGTTCACCGGTTTCACCTTTAGTTGAATGAGTATAAATCAGATGTTTATGGTGAAAGAGGTACATAAAATAATAAAGAATCATCCTTCACCTCCTTCACAAAATAAAAGTAAGCGTCTTTTAGTTTTGCACTCGAAAGAGAGACTTCTTATAAGCTTTAAGATTGTTAACGAAGAACTAGTAAGCCCCCAAGTTTAGATAGCTTTTTATCGATATAGCTCCTTAGCAGATATTAACAAGATTGTTTCTCTTTCTTTCAAATAACCAGACTAAAAGACGCTTATATCGTATAGATTAAGGGTCTATACACCCTATTTGTTGGGCATATAGATCCAATGTATTGGTCATATAGATCTAACACGTTGGATATATATATCGTGCGTCTTGGGTATATATAGCCAACAACTCAAGTATTAATAGCCTAAATACAAAGTATTAATAGTCGATAGCTCAAATGTTAATACTTGATGGAGCGTTTGCTATGAGCTTATTAATTTTAGCTGATAGCATATTCGTTTTTGCTTATAGCATATTTACTTTAGCTTATGGCATATAAAAAGAACAGTGAAGAGTGTGAAGGATGATTCTTTATTATTTTATGTACCTCTTCCACCATAAATATCTGGTCTATAACTATTCAGCTAACGGTGAAACTGATGAACCTTTATTTAAAACTATTAGAGAATTACATAAGTTCGATATTAATAAATGCAACCGCCGTTACTGTAATGGTGATTTCGTTAATGAAAAACAACACAATATACAATGGGTGGAAGTCTTATCAAAAGAAGCCCTACAAGATTAAAACATAAAACTAAATCCTTTATCGTGAGAAGCTTTATATTTTTGAATTTCCAAAGACAGTGATTTTTTCAATTGCACCGCCATGAAATCCAAAAAAGGCTGGTTGGTTTCATCATCTTGCGCCTGTTGTAAAGAAAGGATATAATCTGCCCTATCCTCCTTAAAAATCTTAGCGGGGAAAAGATGATAGCAGAATTGAATATAGTTCATCAATAAGCGAGCTGCTCTCCCGTTGCCATCCACCCAAGGATGAATAGTCACTAAATTGAGGTGAGCATTAAAACTTAATTCGTATTGTTCACGGAACGTTTCCACATTCTTTTGCCGTTCCTGCAACAAGAAACAAAGTTCTTCTACTTTAACAGGTACTTTTTGATAACCCACATAAGAACGCCCACCTACACCAGCCGTAACGCCACACAAACGGAACTCACCTCTGGAAGAATCGAAAGAGCCGCCTATTGTATTATGCCTTCCCCCTGTTGTCCGCATCAAAGTAGCGTTTAACTTCTGCAAAAAAGCAGGAGTTATAACAGTATTGCGTTGCGCTTCCTTTTTAGCAAGCTCGTATGCTTTCTTCAAGTCCTCATTCATCAGATGATATACCAACGGCTTTCCTTTAGCTGTTACACCTTCATCGAAAAGAAGCTGTGCATCCATTTCGGTTAGTGTAGAACCCTCAATGGCTGTAGAATGGGTAATAAGAGAATAGAGGTAGTACTTCTCATAGTCCACCGACTGACTGATACCGAGTTGCTGAAACTCCTTATACAGTTCCTCTATTTCCAGCCAAATACCTTTTTCCATAATTAGGTTACCTTAATTGTTATTTTTCCCAAAATTACTTCTGATACAACACTTTACCAAGCGAAACGACTACTTTCTTACTATTTTTTTGCAAACGCTGGGAAAATTAGGCAATAAAAAAACGCTAGGTCGATTTGTTGCAATCACTTAGCGTTTTCCGAGTACCCAGACTCTCTGTCATCTCCTTAAAAAAATCTCTAACCAAACATCTACCTATTTCAACTCAAATGGTACAGTACCTTTAATATCTCTGGATGAACTACCGATGATTGCCTCAAACTTACCCGGTTCGGCCACCCATTCGTGTTTAGCATCATCGAAGAAGCTCAATGCTTTCTTATCAATCGTCAGCGTTACCGCCTTCTCTTCTCCCGGAGCCAGTTTCACTTTCTGAAAACCTTTCAACTCTTTTACCGGACGAGGGAGAGAGGATTTCTTATCACTGATATAAAGCTGAACAACTTCCTGACCTTCACGAGTTCCTGTATTCTTCACATTGACCGTGAAAGAGATAGTATCATCTACTGTCATTGTTTTCTTGTCAGCCGAAGGCTTTCCATAAGCGAAAGTTGTGTAGCTCAATCCGTGTCCGAACGGGAACAGCGGTTTGATTTTTTCTTTATCCGCCCAACGGTAACCTACAAAAATATCTTCCCGATAGATTTCATTAATCGTATCTCCTCTATGTTTAGACTGTGCCAGTTCCTCCTTATTGCCCGGATATTCGCCCAATTTATGAGCCCCTACATCTTCCAGTTTTGCCGGGAAGGTGAAAGGAAGTTTTCCCGAAGGATTGGCGTCTCCTACCAATACGGAAGCAAGAGCTGTTCCGGCTTCCGAACCCAGGAACCAGCCTTGTACAATGGCCGGCACTTCATTTACCCAAGGCATAGCCACAGCATTGCCGGAGATATTGACCACGATCAGGTTTTTATTCACCTTTGCGAGTTCACTAATCACTCTATCCTGTGCGTATGGTAAACCTAAAGAAGCACGGTCCGAATCTTCACAATCCTGATGATTGCTCTTGTTCAAGCCACCGAAGAAGACTACATAGTCGGCATCTTTAGCCACTTGCAAAGCTTCTGCAAGCAATTCATCTTCCGAACGGTTATCTTTCAAGTCCTGACCGGTTTTCACACCGTTATACTCTCCTGTCGGGTCGCCTACATACCCACGGGCATATACTACTTCTGCTTTTGAGCCCACACGACTTTTCAGTCCATCCAATGGAGAAATTTCATATTTCACTTTCAAAGAAGAACTACCACCGCCCACAGTCATCATCTTAATGGCATTTTCACCGATAACGGCTATTTTCTTAGCTTTATTCAAATCGATAGGCAATAAGTTACCGTTGTTCTGCAACAGTACAATCCCTTCTTCTCCAATCTGACGTCCGGCTTGCCCGTGTTCGGGAGAACCTAAAGAGCCAAATGGTTTGTGCGGGTCCATTGAAGTACGGAAAATCAGACGAAGGACATTACTAACCTTTTCATCCAGTTCCTTTGTTCCTACTTTACCCTCTTTTATCAGTTTCAGGTAAGGGAAAGCAAGGTAATAATTATCATACGCATTTCTCGTTCCGGCAGACAGTCCGTTCGTCCATGAACCAAACTCCAAGTCCATGCCATTGTGAATAGCCTGTTCGGTGTTGTGCACACCTCCCCAGTCGGACACTACAACGCCATCAAAACCCCATTCATCACGAAGAATATCTTTAAGCAGACGTTTGTTGTGACAAGCGTGCTGTCCCTGATAAAGATTATAAGAGCCCATAATCGACCATGTTCCACCTTCCTGAACAGCCGCTTTAAAAGCAGGCAGGTATATTTCATAAAGAGCACGATCACTCAATTGCACATTGGTGGTATGACGGTTGAACTCCTGATTGTTCAATGCATAATGCTTCACACAGGCAGCTACCCCATTCTCTTGTACACCTTTGATGTAAGGAACCACCATAGTGGCGGACAGATACGGGTCTTCTCCCATATACTCGAAGTTACGTCCGTTCAAGGGAGTACGGTAGATATTCACACCGGGCCCCAACAAGATGTCTTTCTTGCGGTAACGCGCCTCTTCACCGATACTTTTCCCATAAAGATGCGACATTTCGGGATTCCATGTAGCAGAAAGACACGTCAATGCCGGATAGGCAATACAGGAATCGTTTGTCCATCCAGCCTGATCCCATTCATCCCACAACACTTCCGGACGGATACCATGAGGACCGTCGGTAGCCCATACTTCGGGAATTCCGAGGCGGGGAACGCCTGCCGAACTAAATTTAGACTGTGCATGAATCATCTTCACCTTTTCTTCAAGGGTCATCCGGTTCAATGCATCTTTCACTCTCTCTTCGATAGGCTTACCAGTGTCCAGATACACGGGCTTCTGCGCAAAGGCAGGCAACGCAGTTATCACAGACAAGCCAAGTAACATTGCTTTGAATTTCATGTTCATTTATGATATAAGAAATAAGTTCATACTTTATTTATATAGACTCCCAAACAGGGGATATTTCCTAGTTGCGGACGAGTTTATTAATGTTTTTTACATTATTCCGACCAAAGATGAATCCTGAAAGGGTACAATTCATCATACCCTTTCAGGATAGTTTCAATAAAAATCCGGCATTAATCTTCAGATCAATTTATTTTCTCAACCTTCAGATCAGCATTTGCATTGCCATTCGTTACATCAATGGTAAATCGATAGACAGCTCCTTCTTCAAATGCTTTATTATCCTGCATTTCCAAATTTCCGGAATCTGCAAGTTTAAGCTGTTCCACTAAAATAGAGCTTGCATAATTGCCGAATTCTCCTCCCCAATCATTTTGATGGAAGAACTTAAAACTAATCACTTCCGGGTCACCACTAGTCTTCAACGTTTCCCCGGCTTTCAAGGTTAGCTGATACTTTTTAGAAGCAACTTGCGCCAGACAGAGCGCTTTACTTGGCTCCCAACCTACTTCGGAAGACGTAACAGAAGGCTTACCGATTCCTTTTCCGATAGCCCAGATTGCACCCGTTCCGTCATCTTGCAATTTGGCCGGTTTACCATCTTTCAAAGCCATTACAGAAAAATACTTCAAAACAGCATTAGCTGTCACCCGATAATCTCCGTTAATCGGCAGGAACTTCAATGCACCATCACTTTGTTTCTCAAAGAAATCAGGATCGATCCACCATTCATTCAAATTATCAATGCCCGTGACAGTTATCATTTGTCCTTGTGTAAACGCCTGTTCCGACTTATATATATCAGTATCTGTCACCTCCATCTTATCATTACCAAAGAAAATATCCGGTGCAGGTAAATCTACCTTCCCTACTTTCTCCACTGTCAACACAGCCTTGGTATTGCCTTTCGTCACATCAACTGTAAACCTGTAAATACCTCCTCTTTCGAACTTCTGACCTTCTTCCAGTCCCAAGTTTCCGTCCGATGAGATTTTAACCAATTCACTCGTTGTAGAAATAGCATCACCCTTAAACTCGCCGTTGTCCCATTTATTGATATGGAAGAACTTAAAGTTAATATCATCCACTTTCATGGTAACGCCAGCTATAAATGTCAGTTGATACTTCTTCGCAGTAAGCTGTGGCATACACAGACCGTTTTCCGGAGTCCACCCTACTTCAGAAAGTGCCACCGACGGTTTACCGATTCCTGTTCCAATAGCCCAGATAGCACCTGTTCCATCATCCTGCAACTTGGCAGCCTCACCATTCTTCAAAGCAATGACAGAGAAATACTTCATTTTACCATTGGCTGTTATTTGGTAACTTCCGTCAATCGGCAGGAATTTCAATGTTCCATCTTCCTGCTTTTCAAAATAATCCTGGTCTATCCACCAATTATCATAATCAGGCACCCCTTCAAACGCTAGAATGTCATTCTTCTTCAAAGTCAACTTGATTGCATAGATATCATTCTCTACCAATTCCATATCTTCACCGTTCACCTTTAATTTGGCAAATGGTTCTGCCTCGTAAGTCAACGTATTAAACTTGATAGCATAATTTCCCGGTTCCGTATTAGAAAATGAGATAGCATTAGTAGAACCGGCTTCAATCGTTCCATTCTCCCAGCCGAAGGTCAATTCGTTCCCATTCTCTCCCACTTTCGGAGTCTTGATATACGCTTTCATCTTTTGCGAGAAGTCTCCTGTCACACTATACTTGTACATGGCTTGCCGTTCCATCCGGTACTCTTTTCCTTCCTCATCCACTAATGTCAGATAGGGGAAGTCCGGTCGTGCCAGAGCGAGTTCTTTCGTCATTTCTGTGGTAGTAAAATGAATGTTCTGAAGAATATATTTCAAAGTTGCCTTTCCATTAGGAATATTAGCATAATAAGGAACAAAGATTTTACCAGTATAGTCATTTCCGCTTGTCTTTGTACGGATGACCGTTTCAGACACTTGTTCTTCTCCATAAAAAAGCTGTGCTTTCAACGTAGAAAGAGGCACATCCACATCCGAGGCTTTAATCGTAAACGGAAGACTGTCACCAAAAAGAGCATCTGCATTCTCTGCTTTGATTTCCATACTCGGATTACCGGGCAAGAATTCGTCATCATTACAGGAATTCATGGATAACATTCCTGCCAAAGCCAATATAATATAACTGTTTTTTTTCATTGTCTTGATCGTTTTAAAGTTCTTATTCCGACTTTGCCCAACGATAGGAAGTCACAGATTTGCCCGGAACATCATAAGCAAAATGACGCTTACCATCACTTAAGGTTATCTTTTTAGTCTTTTCATTATTATTCATCAGTACAAAAGCGTATGTTCCATCCGGATTCTCGAAAGCAGAATACATGATATTGCTATCAGCATAGCCGGATGCACCGATACGTACCGCTCCCGGTTTCACCACACTTGAGAGATGGGCGATGATATAATAATGTGAGTTGCGGATAATTGTCTTATAGTCGCTATTACTGATATCCACCGCTCCGTAGCAAGTCTGGCAACCGCCTTCACGGTTAGGAGCACGGTCATTATCAAGCATCAGGTTCCACACTATAACTCCCCTACACCAGTTGTTGATCGTACCCAATGCTACTTCTTTCATATCTTCCAGCAATCGTTTCGACAAATCACGTCCGCTATTCCATGTTCCGATAGAAGTCTCCGTGAAAAGAAGTTCCTTTTCAGGATAGGCTTTATGTATATTTAAAAGCTCTTCGCGATTCCCGCCATAGTTGTGATAAGCAGCTCCGGCCAGGTATTGGGAAGCAGCTGCGTCCTCATACATCTTACCGGGGTAGTTCTTTTCCGTTGCAATATCACTATAATCATAGTTATGATCGTATGCATAAATTTTCGTAGCCAGTCCGGCTGTTTTGAATTTAGGTCCGAGTGCTGTTTTCACAAAGTCCCTCTGTTCTTCCCAACTCATATAAAGTGAAGCGGAATTACCACGGTTCAACGGTTCGTTCTGGGGAGTTACAGCATAAATATCAATGCCTTCGGCGTTGAAGGCTTGTACCCATTTCACAAAATAAGTGGCATAGTCCTGATAATAGGCTGGATTCAGCTGACCGTTTGTCCATGAATCCAGCGGAGTAAGATCTGTGAGACTCTTTACTTTCATCCATTTTGGACAAGTCCAAGGGGCGGCAATGACTTTAATAGAAGGATTGATGCTCAAAATCTCTTTCAGAATCGGAAGGATATAGTCTTTCTCTTCACTTTGCAAAGCAAAATGCTCAATACCTTTCGTATCACAGCAGGTATATTCGCTCAATGAAAAGTCCGAGCAGCCGATAGAGATACGGATATAGCTAAATCCGAAGCCTTTGTCGTCAGAGAATGTTTCCGTAAGGAAGGCGT
The DNA here is from genome assembly GCF_027257075.1 of Bacteroides sp. LFL-34. NCBI lineage: Bacteria > Pseudomonadati > Bacteroidota > Bacteroidia > Bacteroidales > Bacteroidaceae > Bacteroides > Bacteroides sp. LFL-34. Next base: position 174,277 of record NZ_JAPQKZ010000003.1, read on the forward strand.
GACGATCTTCCGGTTTCATTTGCAGAAGATTAAAACAAGTGGCGCCTGTGATAGCAGCTCCGAAGCCATCCATTGTCTGATATTGTTCAGTCGGATTCAATGTGATTGAAGTAGGTGCCAAATTATCTTTCGAGCTGAAATTAACGGCATCACGGGTCAAATCGCGAGTCAGGCTGCTAGTGGTCGCATAAATAGTCACATCTCCGGTCGGAACAGGTGTAACCGGTTTCTCCGCATCGTCACTGTTGCTGCATGCAGCTAATATGGTGAAGCATCCTAAAAAGGTCAATGCTATATTTCTCATGTCTATCATAATCTTAAGTTTTCTATGTTTTTAGTTGAATTAATAACCCGGATTCTGGTGAATCTTATCATTCGCGTCGATTACCGACTGCGGAATTGGCAAACGATAAGAGTTCTTATCAAAAGTGTAAATCTGCGCTTTGCGACCTGAATCCTTGGAATACACTGCATTCATCACCTCTTCTACCTTGTCCAGACGGACCAGATCAAACCATCGTTGTCCCTCAAAAGCCAGTTCTAACCGACGTTCTTTAAGTAAGGCATTCAGCAGGACGTTTTTGTTTGAACGGACAGAGGTGGGAAGTGCTCCCAATTTGGCACGGTCGCGCACTTCATCTATTATATCGGCGGCTCCTTCCAAATCCGGCGTATCCTGCATAATCAGTGCTTCTGCTTTCAGCAACAGGACATCGGCATAACGGTACTTGATAATACTGCTGTTGGCAGAGCGGCATTTATACATGAACGGATAATTATCAGACGGATAATAGTTGCTCCAATTACAATCGTAATAGACTATTGATTCTTTGAAACGGACTTCATCCCCTTCCTGTTTGAAAGCACTAATCAGGTCACGGGACGGAGTCACCCATTTCGCCCACGTGAAATTGTTATTCCAGTTCACGAGATCACGCCCGAACATCCATGTACACCAGTTACCTGCTCCGGATGTAAATTGTGCTTCAAGAATCGATTCTTTTGTATTACGCATCTTTGCATCTGTTCCCGCAGCATTCATTCCAAACAAATCACTGAAATCATCTACCAGATCAAAACCGTCTGCTTTCACCTCATCACAATATTGGATAACTTTCGTATAATCACGCAAAGGTTTCTCGGCATATATTTTAGCCAATAAGGTACGAGCTACAGATTTGGAAAACAACGTCTTATTCCCCGGCGTATTGTCCGGAGCATACAATACTGCATCCAATAAATCCTTTTCAATCTGCTGATAAGCTTCAAGTTCCGTATTTTGTTTGGGGAAATATTGTGGATATACCTCATCAATGTTTTCAGAAGTAATATCATCAGCCACCGTTGTAATCACAGGGAAATCACCCCACAGACGTACCATGTCGAACATTACCATGGCACGGAATATCTTCGCTTCTGCTTTGTATTGCGCCCGTTCGGCAGTAGTCAACGAATTATCTGTCACCAGGTCAATGTTACAAATGAGTTTATTGGCACGGGCCACATCCTCCAAATAACGGTTCCAGTCACGTTCCAACACAGAATTGGAACCTTCAATAGAGTTATTCTCAAACGGGACAACTTCCGCTCCGGTAGTACCGGCATAAGCATTATCCGAATGGGAATCTGAAATCAAAAGTAAATCCACATACCAATGTTCCTGACGGTCACGCATTTGATTATAAAGCGTTGTCAGATGACTTTCAACTGCAGCTTTATCCTTGAATACGATTTTTGTACCATCACTTGTCACTCCTTCCGTCACATCCGAATAGGTGTCTAATGGCTCATAATTCAGCGAGCAGGAAGAAAGTCCCAATAGCAAGCCGGAGGTTAATCCGTAAAATATAGTTCTTAGTTTCATAATCTTTCCTTTCATTAGAATTCAACATTAATACCAAACACGTATGATCTGCAATGCGGGTAAGTACCCCAATCGATACCTTGTACCGTACCGCTGTTACCCCATTGGTTTACTTCCGGGTCCATTCCCGAATAGCTGGTCCATGTCAGCAGGTTAGTAGCCGTGAAGTAAGGTTGCAAACGGGTAATTCCCCATTTCTTCAATAGTTTACCTTTAACGTTGTAGGACAAGGAAACATCCTTCAATCTTAGATAACTGCCATCTTCTACAAAATAGGTAGAATTGAGCAATTTGAAATTAGCCTTAGGCACGTCTGTTATCTGTCCGGGTATTTTCCAACGATTCAGTACACGAGCCGACTGATTCTTACCATCATACATACCTTCCGTTTCAATACGTGAAGCATTATAAATATCGTTTCCATAAGAACCTTGGATAAAGATACTCAAATTAAAGCCTTTCCATGAAAAGGTATTAGTCATACCATAGGTGAAATCGGGATTCGGATCACCGATATAGGTACGGTCGGAAGATGATATTTTACCGTCATTGTTCAAATCACGATACATCAATTCACCGGTTTCAGGATCTACCCCATCACTTATATAACCGTAGAAACCTCCCAAAGCACGGCCCGGCTCATTACGTACCACATAGTCATTCACCACATCCGCAGTTTTAGCATCGTAATAAACTTTCTGTAATTCCAGTTTTGTCAATTTATTCCGGTTAAAAGAGATATTGAAGTCTGTATCCCATGTAAATGCTCCTCCACGAAGATTTTTCGAACTAATAGAAAGCTCAAAACCCTTATTTACCATTTCACCCTCGTTACGGGCAATAGACGTAGCGGCTGCGGCACCGGCAGGTAATGATACATTCATCAACATGTTTTTGGTCTTCTTATAATAATAGTCGGCATTAAACGTCAATCGTCCATTCAATATGGTCAGATCCAGACCTATATTGGTCTGTGTCGTGGTTTCCCATGTTAAATCAGATGTACGCAAGTTGGCCTGGCTAATGGTAGGAACAGCATTTGCATAATCAGTAGAATCACCTTCGCCGCCTTTCTTAAACCATTCGATACGACCGATATTGTAACGCTGCAAATATGCATAGTCACCAATGCCCGACTGGTTACCGGTTTGTCCCCAACCACCGCGCAATTTTAAATCGTCAATCCATGTAAGGTTCTCCATGAACTTTTCTGAAGAAATACGCCAGGCTGCAGAGAATGAAGGAAATACGCCCCAACGATGATCAGGATGCAATTTAGAAGAACCATCGGCACGAAGATTAGCTGTTACCAGGTATTTACTGTCGAAGTTATAAGCTACACGTCCGAAGAATGACATAATCCCCCATTGAGATGCACCCGTACCCGTATTATCCCAAGATATTTTATTGGCAGCATTCAATGTTTGAATCTGATCGCTACGATAGTGGGAGCCATTGATCCAGCTATTTGAATAGTCTGAATCCGTCCATGACGAACCGGCCATTACTTCCAAGCCATGTTTCTTGAAGTTTTTATTATAAGTCAATACATTATCAAATGTCAGCACTGTGTTCATATTCCGATTGTCCGAAGCCTCACCGTACTGATTGCGGCCCCAAGCAGTAGAAATCGGATCAAGAAAAGTGGTATTAACGGCGTTGCGACGGTCAAGAGTAAGAGTAGACTTAAACTTCAGTTCCGGAAATGGAGTCAGCAATATATTACCCGATGCCAACAAGCGGTTTTCTTTGTCTTTGTTATTTTTCGCACGGGCCATATTTTCTAATGGATTGGTGATATTCCCCACTCCATAGAAGTTATTGTAATACTGATTAGGGTTCAAAGCATCCCACACCGGCGCATAAGTCGGTGTATTGATAACAGCCAGAATAACACCACCCCGATTCGAGCCTGTTCCCATTGCTCCGCCTCCATTGCTTGTATAATCTGAATAAGAGATATTAGCACTTACTGTCAGCCATTTACGAACCTGATTTTCCAGATTTACCCGGAAATTGTAACGCTTGTAATAAGAGATGTCCAACACTCCCTGTTCTTTGAGGTAACCCGCAGAAAGGTAATATTTCATTTTCTCATTACCATTGGATACAGCTACCTGATAATTTTGAGTCTTTCCGGTCGTATACGTTTCATCAAACCAGTCGGTGCGGTCGGGTAATCCGTCCGGCAAAGACACTAGTCCGATTTCATCCTGCAATTCTTTATATTGTGCTGCATTCAGGGATTCTACTTTATCGGCCACTTTGTTCAAACCGAACTGGGCTGTCAAAGAAACTTTGGCATTACCGGCTGCACCGGCCTTCGTAGTAATTAGAATGACTCCGTTAGCAGCACGCGAACCGTAGATAGATGCTGATGAAGCATCTTTCAATATCTGCATACTCTCAATATCATTCGGAGAAAGGAACTTGATATTGTCTACAGGCACTCCATCTACTACATACAACGGGTCATTACTACCATTCATTGAAGTAGTACCACGAACACGGATAGACATTTCACCGCCCGGCGTTCCGTTAGGCTGAATCACCGAGACACCGGCTGCCTTACCTTGAATGGCCTGCCCTGCCGAAACAATAGGCCGCATATCCAAATCCCTGGTAGATACGGAAGAGATAGCGGTAGTCACATCTTTCCGTTTCACCGAACCATAACCGATGACCACCACTTCATCAAGCACTTCATTATCTTCCTGAAGTGTGATCTTCATCTGTTGGGCTGCCTTTACCTCCTGCGACTTATAACCCACATAAGAGAATATCAAAATGGCGTTTTGCTTAACGTTTAATGTGAAGTTGCCATCTAAATCGGTAATTGCTCCGTTAGACGTACCTTTCTCTTGTACACTAACACCGATTAGCGGTTCTTTTTGAGCATCCAGGACCTGACCGGATGCAGTAATTTGCTGTGCGGATGCACTCAAAGATAAAAACATTGCCAAGATAGCAAAGAAAATCTTGCGACTCCCCGAAAGGATTTTTCGCCTGTTTTTTTTCATGCGTACTAAGTTTTAAAGTTAATAATAAGACGCTCGTCAGCAATGGGCTATTCTCATTACTTTCGAAGCACAGGTCAAAAGTATAAAGAAATTAAAGTGAGCTAACAAGGAGGGGGCAATAAGTGGATTACACAAAACGATAATCCACTTATTTTCATCTATTTACATTCAGAACGTATACCTAAAAAAGTGGTTGATTTACAGTCCGAATTAGCGAATTTTTCGCACTAAATCGTCAAAATCCTCTCTCGATCCACGGGCTTTATTCCTTACTTTCGCCCGATAATTATAAATTGTATTCACCGAATAACGAAGAAACTCCGCAATTTGTGAACTGTCTTCAATACCCAGACGTATCAAAGCAAAGATGCGCAGTTCAGTATTCAATAACTCGCCTTTCTTCGGTAAAATCTGTTCATTTTCCTGTAATAAGTCATTGAATTTTCCCACAAAGTTAGGGAAGAGATGCAAAAAGGCTGTATCAAAGTTAGCATACAATTCTTCCAGTTCTTCGTCAAGAGCATCTTGGGAACGCGTTATCTTTAATAACTCCGCAATTTGTCCGGCAGACACTTTCTTATTCACCATCCGCCGGTAAGCGTCTAAACGGTTGATATAAGTAGAACACAACTTGATGAAACGGGCAATATACTCTTCCTTGATCTGATTGGACTCCGAGAGTTCGATATTGGTAGAAGACAAGCAACTATTCATTTGCCTCAACTCCTCATTCAATCCGTTTAACTGCTTATTAGCTACCTGAAGATGATTTCTTGCATCTGCCAGCTTTTTCATCTGACGGTAGATATATCCCAAAGCTACAATCAACAACACCAATAGTGCAGTGATAAGCAGCAGGTTCTGTTGAAGACGGTCGTTCTGCTTTTCAATCATTGCCTGATAGGTTTTATCAATCAATGAAAGCACGTCAGCACTCTGCCAACTACGCAGACGGGCATTGTAGAACTTGGTCGCATTCCACGAAAAGCGCATATATTGGTACGCACGTTCCATATCACCATCTTCGTAAAGTAGCTGGGCAAGCATCCACAACGAAGCATGGTCCTTAATGGCAGAACGAATATCCGATATAGCAGAAAGACAAAGATTCCGTTTCTCTCCCAGACTATCATTACTGTACTTGTAAATCAAAGAACGATGATAAGTAGCCATCGCATATTGGGGAGTATATGGTTCTATTTTCGTCAACCGGAGATCATTCACTTTCAGGGCATCCTCATACTGGCGTTGATCGCGAAATGATGCTTCACGCATCAGCAGGTATTCTTCCGATTCCGGAGGCAATATAGCATATAATGAATCTCTATATGCCTGTGAAATACTCCAATAACGTCCCGAAAAGGTTTTATCCTGTGTATAAACGCCCAACTCGCCATACACATGGTCAAAGCAGGTGTAATAATCGGCTATTAAACGAGGAATGATTTTCCGACGATCTACCGATTCCAGCACATCAAGAGACTCTTTATACATTCCAGTTGATGATAATAATAGCGAAAGCTGCAACTGACTTTCTATCTTCCGGTCCGTATCACGCAAGCGCTCTGCAATCCGGATATTTTCATTCAAATAGTGGATTGCAGAGTCGCAGATAAAGGCTTTATATTCTTTGTATATCTGACTGTTCAGATTGTACTGTTCCGCGGAATTAGGTTCTATTCCGTGCGTCAGTTCTTTAAGGTACTTGATACGTGATTCACGTTGAGCGACATAAGTCTCATGTTCTTGAATCGTCAAATCAAGCACATTCAACAGTGAGTCCAAGGTCTTATCGGCCCAGGTATATAATGGAAAAGAGAGAAGTAAAAGAAATATCAGGTACTTTTTTTTCATCGGAGTATTAAACTTTAATAGAAGATTACAAGATTAATAAAGACAAATGTAGAGAAAATCTTCGTAATCTTATTACAAATAGTTCATAAATTAAAGGAACAACCCCCGGATACATACCTGATGAAAATAAATACCATATTACCAACCGAAGCTCTTACCAATAAAAGTATTATCTTTGTTGCATGAAAAAGTTAGTCATTGTAGGATGTGGACGACTTGCAAGAATCGTTGCGGATGCAGTTGTCAAAGGCTTATTAGCAGATTATCATCTGGTAGGTGTCTATTCGCGTACGGCATCAAAAGCAGCACACATCGTAAATAAAATGCAGCAACATGGCAAGCCTTGCATTGCTTGCGCCACATTGGAAGAGTTATTGGCATTAAAACCAGATTATCTGGTGGAATCGGCCTCTCCTGCCGCTATGCGGGAATTGGCTTTGCCGGCATTGAAAAACGGAACGTCTGTCATTACCTTGTCTATCGGTGCTTTGGCAGACGAGACATTCTATCAGGAAGTGACAGAAACCGCCAGAGCAAATGGTACACGGGTCTATATTGCATCCGGAGCTACCGGTGGATTCGATGTTTTAAGAACTGCCTCTCTGATGGGAAATACGACGGGCCGCTTCTTCAATGAAAAAGGTCCTAATGGACTCAAAGGAACTCCCGTTTATGATGATTCCTTGCAAACGGAGCAGCGCACTGTTTTCTCCGGTAGTGCTGCGGAAGCTATTCGCCTCTTTCCAACCAAAGTGAATGTTACAGTTGCCGCCTCACGGGCTTCTGTCGGTCCGGAGAACATGCAGGTATCCATACAGTCTACTCCCGGATTTGTGGGAGATACGCAAAGAGTAGAAATCAAAAACGACCAGGTGCATGCCGTAGTAGACATTTATAGTGCCACATCGGATATTGCAGGGTGGTCAGTAGTGAGCACCCTGATTAATATCGCTTCACCCATTGTATTCTGACAGATTGGCCAACACTTTTGCGCTCAGGCGGTCAAACGCCTGACGCGTGCGGCCAGTAGACACCTGCATACAACGTACATGCGGATGATTGAGAAGTTGCTCACCCCCCAATGCACCTATCGTGTCACAAAAGCAAAGGTTATCACCTTCCAGCCATTCAGTAAAAGCAGCCTCATCCCATGCTGGTGACAAACCGGTATTGAATAAGATCTTCCGGTTACCCATCTGCTTAAATTCCTCTTCGTGCAACAGAATCGTATTTTTATTAAGGCAACAACAAATGACTTCACTCTCTGCCAGGAGTTCCCTCAATGGCAAAAAGCGATATCCTTTGGCAGTAGCCACTTCTTTCTCACTGCGGGCATAATATGAAATTTCAGCACCAAAGAATTTCAAGGCGTCCGCTATCATGCCGCCAGACTTACCCAGTCCGACTATTCCGACTTTCAATCCGGTAATCTCACGAGGCAACTGCTCCCACGATTCCTGTCCAAAGCCGTGCAAACAGCGCACCAACTCACTGACTACATATTCCACTACCCCCTCGTCACCATAATCCCGGATACCTGTCACCGTGATACCCCGTTCATTGGCATAACGAATATCAACATTGGCACTTTCGGGAGAATAGAGTGAACAACACATTCCAATGTATTTCACATTCGGACAACATTCAAGTACATACCGGTTGATACGGGAGGTGTAACTCAAAAGCACCGCATCAGCATCTCCGATACGGGCAATGATTTCATCATCATTCGCGGGTATGTCAGGATACATCACCACCTGACCGGCAAATGAATACAACGCTTTTTCGGCCGACGGAACCAGACTGACCGGCTCTATAACTACAAGTTTCTGAAACATCGTTTTTTTATTTTAGATTATTCGCGGTTAAGATAACCAATTGAAGAATAAACACTTTGCATAATTTGGGGAATTGAGAGATAACAATTTGGTAACTGTGCGCATTTTAGCGATTTGCAGAGTTGTATCTTCAAGTAACTCTTTCGAATACAAAAGTAACAAAATTCTCTCAGGAAACAAACTCACGACCGGTTTTTATACAATTCGACAGTAAAAAAAACTCCGTTATTCGATAATCTTCCTTTTGACAGAGGACAGCTTTCCTAAGTCATGCGGAGTAAATTGTATAAAGCAAAAGGATCCCTGCAATTTGACAGTAGGGACCCTTTTTGCAAGTTGGGCGGAGATATATTTTGTAATCTGCCAATGGCAGAGCCTTTTTAATCGACTACTAATTAAGATATAATCTTTTTACGACAACATATGTCGTCTACCGCATCAGGCATAAAATTGGATTTCAAAAAATAAATCAGACCGCCTCGAAGTTCAACTTCGGGAAAGGCGCGGATTATGGTGGCGTGATGCTGACGCTCTTCCATTTCATGGGGGAGCCGTTTTCCCCCACAGTCCATTCGTTGTAGGCTGTGGCTGTGGGGACGGCAGTGCCACCATACTGCTTGTCGGCGTTCAGCACGAGGTCGCACTTGGCGGGATCGAATGCGTTATCTCCGGTATGACCGTCTCTGTTGTGAAAAACGGCGGAGCGCTCTATACTGCTGGTACCATAACTTATGTCAACGAAATCTCCGGCTGCGGTGGCTTCTATCCGGGTGAGAGCTTTGCAGCCCGTTACGATATAATTGCCGAACTGGGTACACTTCGGTATTTTGAGCGTTTCGAGGCCCGTGCATCCGTAGAAAGCCTCCCGGCCTATCGCAGTCACATTATTCAAAGCGAGCGTCTCCAATGAAGTGCATTCCCAGAATGCGTTTAGATTAATCCAGGTAACCTGCGAAAGATTCACCTTAGTCAGCGCAGCGCAACCGAAAAAAGCACCACCTCCGATTACTTTCATATCATCGGGCAGCGTCACCTCCTGCAAGGCGGTGCAATTCGAAAAGGCGGCATCGGGCAAAGTTGGCGTTCTACCCCAGTCCGTCACTCCGGTGAGGTCGCATTTCGTGATTTTTTTATTATTGGTAAATGTACCCCAGTTACCGCCAATTCCTGTTTTGGAAAGTTCGCCCGTCAGCTTGATTTCGGTGAAGCCTGCGGCGAGGGCGGCACGGATGGTTAGCTGCGCTTCGTCGGCAGTCATGGAGGTCATGTCGATGTTGCCGGAAGTGGGGGGTGTGAAATTCTTCAGGCGCAGCTCGATTTGATGTTCCGCCGCCGGGTCGAGGTAAAGCTCGAAGTTGTCGTCGTACTTCTGAAGCGGCTCTCCATAGAGGCTGACCATTGACTCCGGATTCACTTTCAGACGGTCGCAGTCCGCCTGCGTCAGTTGGTAACCGCCGGCACCTTGGGCGATGGAGGTTACACCGGTCGTGGTGAAAAGGAGATGCACATCACCCGTGAGGGCTTTCGGAACAGAGATAAGGGGATGGGAAACGGTCGGGTTAAAAATGCTGTATAGGTCTATGTAAGCCCCGGCAGCGGTCTTTCCCCCGTTCAGCACGAGGATGGCGCCATACCAGACGCTTACACAGCACGAACCGCTGACTGCCGTGCAAGACAATTCGCAGCCGTCACCCAGTTCCAATGCCGCTTTCTCGCCGACAGCCACAATCATGTTTTCATATTGCCCGTTCAATGCCACGTCTTTGCCCAGCGTAATCCTGCCGTTGTAAACACCTACCGCGGAGTTCATACCTTGTCGGACCAGATTGATATTGGTGAGTTCGATATAAACGGCATCGGCGTCGGGGCTGGAATTGCCGAGGAAGTGGAAGTTGTTGCCTTCCCCTTCCCAGGTGAGGGTGTGGCCGCCGCCGTCTATCTTGAAGTGGCCGCTGCCGTTTATGGGAGGGTTGTTGTTGTCACCTCCCGCGGGTATCGTGATGTCGCCGCCCAGCGTGATGAGTGTAGGGGCGTCGGCCGAGGTGCCGCCCGTCTGCAGGGCGGTGAGCAGGGCTTCGTAGGTGGTGACGGTGATACCTTCCGGCACGGGCTCCGTTACCGGATCGTCCTTGCTGCACGAAGCAAAGACTACTGTTGCACATAGCACTAACAAAGAAAAAATCTTTTTCATGTTGTTTTATATTTGATTAATATTCATGGGAAAACAAAAAAGCGCAGAGCGGTTTATGCCCTACGCAGCAAAAATATAATGAAAATTTTGGATGATTGGTGCATGTTTACGCATATCTGACGTCGAAACGTGCAACACAAGTGTTTTTTTGTGGGTTTATTATATGTTTAAACAAGCTGTATCACCCAATATACAACAGCTTGGAGGTGTTATCTATTTTTGTACTCGGTAAAAGATCCCCCTGTTATCTCCCGGAAGATTTTACAGAAATGGCTTTTGTGGGCAAAACCCGAAAGCTCGGCAATTCTCTCCATTGTATAATCCGGATGTTTCGCCATTTGCTCTGTGGCGTATTCTACCCGTTTATTGTTCACCCAACGTTTGAAACTCACCCCGTAAGTCGAATTGATGAATACAGATAGTTTCCGTTCCGGGATATGCAGAGCCTCGGCATAGTCGCCCAGCACAACACCCTGCTGGAGATACAATAATAGTTTTGCCATTTCATCTTCCAGTTCCCTGTCTCCTTCACTCTCCTTTGTCGGCTGCGATTCTTCCTTCTCCTCTATCGCGGGCAAAGCCTCATAGTAAAGTTTGTATTGGTAGTTGATATACCTCACTCCAAAGTTAAAGTAGTACACTGTAACCACCACCGTAATTATTCCGTCGAATAACGGGGCAGGGAATATACTGAACACCAGAACGGCAATGCCGATACAGGCAGCCTCGTAGAACAGTCTCGAAGCCCACCGGAATTCATATTTGCCGGTGTCGGAGAAATAGTTCTCAATCTTGGCCATATAATTCCGTTGCTCACGCCGGAATAAACGGACGTAAATCACGATCTGCGTCAGATAAGTAGCCGCAAATACAGTTCTTAACAAAAGAACCGGATTCGTGATATTCGCTATATACTCATCCACCGAATAGATCCTCACATCAGGAAATAGAAGTATCGTTAATAGATAGAGTCCCACAAAAAACAATGTCGGGCAGAGGTGTCGCAAAATATTTCGCCGGCAAACGTATGGTGAATGAAAAAGTATCAGTACGATAAAAGTAAAAAGCGCCGCCTGCAACTGTGCCGCAACGAGCACAGGCATTGCAAATATCTCGGCAACACTCTCCTGCACCCTGTTGTAAAGGATAAGCGCATTGCACAGAGCCACGATAATCGATGCAATACCCAGGAATCGTTTGGCATTGCGGTAGTGCGGGTTTATCAGCTGTGGGGCTGTTTGAATCAACAGTAGAGCCATCCCCATCGTCAGACAACCGAAGATATTGAAGTAGTATATGATATCCAACATATTATAGTTTGTGTTATCGGTCAAACAACATTCGGACGAGAAATCCACTGTAAGGCTGTTTCATATACACCTCATCACCGTTTTACCTGTATTCACAGCCAAAGGTACTGTATTTTTTTAGCCATACATCATACTTATACCACATTTTGCACTGATTCAATCCATTCGGGTAGATACTACCTCTTCATTTCTCTGTTCTGTTCCCAATCTCCAATCTTGTACGACAAAGGTTTCCATCGATATTCCGTTAGATTTCACTACTCGCCATCCGGTTCCTTTCGTGGCGGTGCAATGAAATGCATCTGATTACCCCGTCCCTCTCGCTTGATAATGCCTTCGGCTGCAAAAGATTTAAGATCGTCCAATGCAGTATTCTTCAGGCGTCCTGTAAGTTGCGTATAAGTGGCTCTTGTGATGAAGCCATGCTCTCCGATATATTGCAGGACAAGTTTCTTCAGATTGTCTCTGTCCCACTTACGCGAAGTGTTGAAATCGACACACTTTCTACGCTCCAAATCTCCGCGAATACCTACACGCATACTCTTGGAAGCACGGAAATTCACCCCGTTGAAAGCTACGGATTCAGAACGAATATCATTCTTATTTGCTACCAATCGGGAAGCTTTCACTTTGGCTGAAAAGAAGCCGAACTCTCCCAATTCGACGCGGTATCCTTCACCCAGATATTGCAATACATCGTCTTTCAGTTCCATCAGGATACCTTCTATCACTCCTTCCTTAAATCCGGTTCTCTTAGCAACGCCACGGATCAATCGTTCTGCCGGAATCGTTCCACTGTAGACAATGTCGGCATACATTGTTTCCGTTTCTCCTTCCTTAGTAGTCAAGGCAGGCTTCTTCTTTAAATTGTAAAAGGCCATAATCTTATTGTTATATTTAAGATTTTTCAGTGCAGAGAATAAAGATTTTCAGTGCAGAGATTTATCATTGTTTATGCACTCGGGTAGTTGTCCGATTGTAACGGGACAATAGTCACTTTGTAAACAGCCTAATGTCACCTTATAAGGTGATATTTATCACTGCATAAGGTGACCACCTGTCTTTACAAGGGTAAAAAACAGTAAAGATACAAAATTAATTAGCGGAAAGCAAGAGACGGCACAATAAAGCTCAATATATGATTGTAATATGATTGCAAAATAAAATTCATCTGCCAACTACCGGACATCGGTTTCTCTTTATTTATTCACATAGATTTGTTGATTTCTAAATTATTTCAGTACATTTGCCCGACCTACTTCTATTGCAGAAAGGATGAAAATAGACGAAATACAGTGCATAAAAGAACTACGCAACGGCTCCTACCAGGCTTTTACACAGATTTATGAAGCCTATGCCGACCGACTTTACAGCTTTGTTCTTAAACAACTAAAAAATCGTTCCCTGACACAGGATATTGTTCAGGATACCTTTTTACGCCTATGGGACAACCGTAACCAGTTGAATAGCTTCGGCAATCTGCAAGCCTTTATTTTCACTATTGCCAAACATCAGGTAATCGATTATTTCCGCAAACAAGTCAACGAACTGCAATTCGAAGACTTTATGGAGTATTGCGAGAACCAGGCAACTGACGTATCGCCGGAAGATATCTTATTGTACGACGAATTCCTGCAACAACTTCAACAATCGAAGAAAGTTCTGTCACAACGGGAACACGAGATTTATGAATTAAGCAGGGAGAAACATATCCCCATCAAGCAAATAGCCGAACAACTGGATCTCTCCGAACAAACGGTGAAAAACTATCTGACTTCCGCCCTGAAGATTCTTCGCAGCGAAATGATGAAATATAATATTCTCTTTATTTTCTTCCTGTAACAAGAATAACACTTTCAGTAGGAATAATTAAAACTCCACAAAACTCTACAAACACCTACTATTCCTAACTTTTTCCATGCTCTACAACATAAAAAAAGTCTAGTACTCCCTTTATGTATTTACGTATAACCTATAGAAACACCAATAATATGAGTCCACAATTTAAAAAGTTATATTGCCAGTACATCGAAAAAGGAATCACCTCTTCCGATATTGGAAAGTTCAGAAATGAACTCAACAACATACCTGACGAAGAGTTATGGAATACCATGATAGATATGGAAAACGACACAGTAGAGATAAAGATGCCTCCTATGATGAAAAAGCAAATTCGAAAGGAACTACAACAAATCATTTGGAGACGCCGTTGGCTGCAATATATGAAATATGCTGCCATTATCGCTATCATCCTATCATCCTCTTTTGGACTTTATACATGGATGAATAACCCGGAAAGTCAAATGGTTGCTGTAACAGTTAGAGCTGGCAGTAAAGCAGAAATGGCTCTCCCTGATGGTACATTTGTACATCTAAATGCGGCTACAAACCTGGAATATGATGTAAACAACTCCAAGCAACGCCTCGTCAAACTATCAGGAGAAGCCTTTTTCGATGTTGCCAAGAATCCCGATTGCCCATTCAAGGTAATAATCAACGATCTGCAAATTGAAGTAGTAGGAACTTCATTCAATGTAAAGACCTATAAAAAAGACATTGTAGAAACGTCTTTACTTAGCGGACGAATCAGAATATCAGGTGGTTCACTTCCCCATGAATATACGCTTTCACCTGGACAAAAGGCAACCTATTCCGCTATGGACAGAACACTACGAATAAGCAAAGCGGATGCCCATGTTGAAGCCGGATGGAGAGATAATTACCTCATCTTTGAATCCACACCATTAATTGATGTAATAGCCCAGATAGAACGATGGTATGGGGTGGAAATCAGATTGCATCATAAGCAAATCGCACAAGATTTACTATCGGGATCTTTCCGAAACGAAAGTATACAGAATGTCATAAGATCCTTAAGCATACAATACGGATTTAAGTACGAGATACATAAAGATATAATAACTATTTACTAATTTAAAAGAAAGGAGCTTATGGAAAACACATAGTAGTTAAAATCAAAAAAGAACAACCAAAGAATCGCCCAATCCTTTGGTTGTATGGAAGTCGATAAAATTTTATACATCAAAACATTATCAACTATGAATATCACAAAGTTAACATTTTTATTGAGAAGGAAACTGCGGAACAGCCTTATTTTTAGAAACTTTACCATTTTATCCGCTGCTATAATTTTATTCCCTTCGGGAGTGTTTGCCCAAGAAGGAAATGTGTCCATTCATATCAAAAATGGCACGGTAAAAACTTTCATGAAACAAGTAGAACAGCAAACGAGATATACTTTTGTATACCGGAATCATGTTCTTAACGATCAGACTAAAGTGACAATTAGCTGCACAAAGAAACCTATCAGCGAAGCGCTCTCACAGGTATTTACTCCTTTGAATATATCTTATTCATTTACCAACAACACCATCGTATTGGTAAAGCAGGAGACAGAACAAAGAAGTAATGAAAAGAGAGCGATTAAAGGAACCGTACTAGATGAAAGTGGAATTCCTATTATTGGCGCCAATGTCATGCAAGGAAAAGGAACCGGAGTCATTACAGATATTAACGGAAACTTTACCATTGTAGCAGATCCTAACCAACCACTAACAGTATCTTATATTGGATTTGACTCACAACAAGTGAAAGCCGGCAATAAAAACAATCTGAAAATATATTTGAAAGAAAGTAGCATTGCATTAAATGAGATAGTTGTAGTCGGCTATGGCTCCCAGTCCGAAAAACTAGTAACTACTTCTATCAGTAGCCTGAAAGTGGATGATCTGGACCAAGGCAGTGACTACAATGTAGCTAAAATGCTGCAAGGTCGTACTCCTGGTGTAAATGTAGCCTCTGCCAGCGGTACCCCCGGTGAACAACCGAGTGTACGGGTACGCGGTATTGCATCCATCACAGGTAACAGCACCCCATTGTATGTGGTCGATGGAGTTCCCAGTGAATCAATGCCTATGCTAAACCCCAACGACATCGAACGCATGGACGTATTGAAAGATGCTTCAGCTGCTGCCATCTATGGTTCGCGAGCTAACAACGGTGTTGTCATCATCACCACAAAATCGGGAAACACCAACAGTAAAACACGCGTAAATGCCAGTGTACGCCACAGCCTTGGATGGATTGCCAACGATATACCAATGGCAAATGTAGCAGAATATACTCGTACTATGCAAGCAGCCGTAGATAATTGGAATGTGCAGAAGAAGGACACAAAATCATTCTTTATCCCCGACCGGATTACCGAAACAGACTGGCTCGGACTCATTCAACGTGATATAGCACACTCTACTACGGCATCTATCAATCTCTCGGGAGGTAATGAGAAAACTACTTTTTTCACCTCTGTGGGATTTAACGACCAACAAGGTATCATCCGCACCAGCGGATTCCAGCAAACCAACCTACGGGCAAAATTTACTCATCAGCTGAACAAATGGTTTAAACTGAATCTGAATCTCACAGGATCTTACAGCCGTTTCGATAAAGTGGAAGAGTCATCTACCAGTTTGAAAGTGATTCGTACTGCCCGTGAAGAACAACCATGGATTGGAGCTTATCGGGAAGATGGAGGCTATACAGTGATGTCAACAGAATTATGTCGTCATAATCCCGTTATGCTGATTAATGAAGAAGACTGGACTGTACATAAGAAACAAGGAGTAGCTGCCCTTAGTTTTGATATTACTCCTATCAAAGGACTCAAATACACTCCCTCATTCAGCATATACGGTATTCTTGATGAAGAAAAGAAAACAATTTCAGAGAAACATGACGCACGTTCCAAAAATGCAGGATGGGGTGCACTTAGCGAACAGAAAAATGTAAGTTACCGATATGTTATAGACAACGTAATTTCGTATGAAAATAGTTGGGATAAACTGACTTATTCAGCCATGCTTGGTCACTCATACGAAGAGTATAACTATGAAACTTTTGGAGCTTACAGTGATAATTACGCAAACGGTGCTTATCCTTCTTCCAGCTTCGGTCTGATAAATTCCGGTTCTAACATCTACGCAGGTAGTATCGGATATAATGCATATGCACTCGAATCTTATTTCGGACGTGCCGCCCTGAATTGGGATAATCGCTATATCTTAAATGTAACGATGCGTCGTGACGGTTCTTCACGTTTCTCAAAAGATAAACGTTATGGAACATTTCCTTCTGCTTCTTTCGCGTGGCGGATTATCAACGAACCTTTTTTCCCTAAAGGCACGCCACTGAATGACTTAAAGCTACGAGCCAGTTGGGGTAAGACTGGCAGTATGGATGGTATCAGTAACTGGGCAGCTATGTCATTAGTAACTTCGGGAGGAAATTCCTATAATGGTTCATCCGGTTTTAAAATCGGAGCAGATGCTGCGGATCTTATCTGGGAGAAAGCTAATCAGGTGAATGTCGGAATCAACGCAGAGCTATTCAACGGACGACTGGCGCTATCTGTAGACGGATACTATCAAAAGACAAGCGGATTACTTTATAATATCAGTACTCTTGCTACAACAGGATATACTACCCGGACAGCCAATATCGGCTCGCTGGAGAACAAAGGATTGGAAGTGATGGTGAGCGGTAAAATATTCGATGGTCCTTTTAAATGGGAGCTTGCTACTAACCTCTCCTATACAAAAAACAAACTGTTGTCATTGGATGGAGTACTTGATATGAAAATCAACGGTGGTGGTGCCAATACCGGTAAAGTAATGCATGCTTTAATGGTAGGTAAACCGGTTAGTGCTTTCTATATGTTGCGTCAGGATGGTATTTATCAAACCGACCAGGAAGTACCAAGCAAACTCTACGCAAAAGGAGTACGTGCTGGTGATTGTAAGTACTTTGACTACAACAATGACGGAGACATCACAGACGATGACCGCATGTATGTAGGAAAGGTTACACCTGACATTTATGGTGGTATCACTTCGACTATGAACTGGAAAAACTTCGACTTATCCATTTTCTGCCAATTTGCAGCCGGAGGTAAAATCCTGTCAGCATGGAAAGGCTGCGGGGGAACAGAAGGTACGGAACATCTCGGCTTGGCGTCCAGCAGTATCAAAGGTTACAAAAATGGCACACTGGTCGATTCGGAACAATTCTATAACATATCAAAATATGCCGCCAACCATTACTGGAGGGGAGAAGGAACTAGCAACACTGTTCCACGCCCTACTTTGGCAGGCACGTTCACCGGCGGTTTCGGAAACAATCTTGTTTCTACCCGTTATCTGGAAGATGCTTCTTATTTCAAATTCAAAACCATCACATTGGGATATAGCCTTCCTCATTCTCTGTTGTCAAAAATACATGTAACGGGAGCTCGCATCTTTGTTTCTCTCGACAACTTTTTTACACTGACCAAATATTCCGGATATGATCCGGAATTCTCATACGAAAGTAATCCGACAGGCAACAGCTACGGAGCAGATTTCGGAGAACAAGCCACATTAAAGAGTTTTATCATAGGTGCAAGCATTAACTTCTAAAACTAACGATATGAAAAATATAAAACTATTATTCACTCTGGTTTTAATGACCATAACTATACTCGGCACGAGCTGTTCTGACTGGCTGGACGACATCAGCCCCCGACATGCAATTCCTCAATCAGCCTTGACGGATGATGATCTCGAAAAGCTATTAAATGGAGTATACGCCACTATGGAAAATTATACATTCACTTTCTGGTGGTTGGATGATATACAAGGGGAAAATTTCAAAGCAGGTCCCGGAGGAGGTCAAATTACAGACCCATGCGAAATGTCTCCCTCGTATACCAATCAGGCAATTAACATTCTCTCCTTTTGGAGAAACTCATTTACAACATTGCATCAGGTCAATTTTCTCGTAGAAACTTATGAAGCTTCCGAAAATAAAGAAAGTGCTCTTATGAAAAAAGTAGGTGGTGTCTCTTACTATTTCCGTGCATTTATTTATTATCGTCTGGCCTCTCATTATGGAAATGTCCCCATCCTGCGTAAACGTTCAAAAGAGGTGGTTCCTATCTCTCCGGAAGCTGAAGTATGGACATTCATCGAAGAAGATTTGGGTAAAGCTATCCGCTTACTGTCAAAAGCAGATTCCAAATGGTACGTATCTTCTGACGCAGCAAATGCACTTGCTGCACGTGTAGCTCTTTTCCAGAACAAGATGACGGATGCTGCAAACTATGCAGAAGCAGTATTAGCTAATTCCAGTTTCTCGCTCGCATCCACCGCTATGGATTTCTCTAAAAATTGGGTTGCAGGAAGTTCAAGTCCGGAAATTATATTTGCCTATGTTAATAATTCAAGAGCATCCAGTCCTCTAAACTTCACATTATACGTTAATGACACGGACGGTTCATGGAATTATGCTCCATCTGATTGGTGTTATAGTAGTCTTTTTGCTGATGATAATACTCTTTCACGCAAAGGAGACGTACGGTTAAAAGCCACATTCACCAGCCAAGATGCCAACCGCGTAATCAAATATCCGAATGGGACTTATCAATTGGCGGAAACGTCAGATTATACCTGCACACCGGTAGTAATCTCCCGTATTTCAGAAATGTATCTGGTAAAAGCCGAAGCTCTCGGAAAAACGAACGGAGCCGCCGCATTAGTGGAATATATGAAAAAAAGATATACTACCGCTCCAAGTGAAGCAGCAATCAAAGCTCTATCGGACAAAGAATATCAGACATTGATCTTGGACGAACGCCGTCGTGAATTTTATGCTGAAGGTATGCGCTGGCAGGACATCAAACGTACAAATCGCTTAGAATTGCTAGAAACACTTGATGGTCGTACTTATCTGATGTATTATCCGATCCCTCAAGATGAGATTGACATGGCCGGTACGGTAGCCTACCCACAAAATCCCGGATATGCGGGATATACAGGAAATTAATAACAAAACCTTAAATGATTATTATGTGTATGACAACTATTAAAAATAAAGTACGGATATGTCCGTTCATATATATTGTTTGTCTTTTATTATTTGCCGCATGCAGCAACGAAGACAATGCCGGGAAAGATATTCCTTCCGCAACTTTCTCAATCGCTCCCGAAAGAGGGCAAATAGAAGGTGAAATACAATTCACTAACGCATCTTATGGAGGTAGTGGCAACTTTACTTATGTATGGGATTTCGGGGACGGAACGACTTCTACCGAAGAAAACCCGAAGCACGTGTACAATGAGAAAGGTATATTTGTTGTTAGTTTGACCATAACCGACAGCAGTGGAAGATCGAACCTCTACCGGAAAACAATTGAAATTACCGATAAAGTAGTAGAAAAAGGAGACCTTACATTACTATGGACCTCCTCCACTCATTTAGCCAAGTTAGTTTCCAATTCCGCCGCTCTTTCTCCTGATGAAAAAACGGTTTACATCAATAGTAATGACCACATATTACATAGTTATGATGTAACTTCAGGTATTGAAAAATGGTCATTCGACATGACTGATCCATCTTGGGGAGCGCAGGCAACAGGAGGCTCAAACATGACACCGTCTGTAGATACGGATGGTACAATCTACATTGGCACAGGTGACGGAAGCAATGGTAAACTATTTGCTATCAATCCTGATGGAAATAAGAAATGGATTACTTTCAATGATCCGACTACCGGTTTCTGGAATAAAGGTAACGCCGCCAATGCCAAAATGCGTAGTGTGTCACCAGCATTTGATGATAAATATGTATACTGTGGTAATGGGGGAAGCACCGGTTCAATGATTGCGGTAGACAAAACAACAGGAAACCGTGTTAGCTATTTAACTAACGCAGATGGTACCAGCGGTCCTGCCGGAGGTGTTTATGCAGGTCCTGTTATCTCCAAACAAGGAATGATGTATATCATGTGTACCAACTACGGAATGTTTGGTGTAGCAAAAGCTACTATGGCTAAAGATGACAATACTTTCAGCCCATGGGCATGGAGAGCATTTGACAGTGGTTTGAACAGCGGCTGTCATGCATCAATGGCCATAGACAATGAAGGAAATGTATATGGCATGATTTATACATCTGATCTGACTACTACCATCTATTCCGTTGCCAGTGACGGTAGTGTACGTTGGACTACCCCTATTGAGAATACCGGCAAACAAGATCAGGGAGGAGTCGTTATCGGCACAGATGGCACTGTATATGCCTCATTGAAAAGTCAGGGAGATATGCCTGGCGGAATTGTTGCATTGTCAGCAGGTGGAACTATCAAATGGCAATATGAGATATCAGAAAGTGTCAGCAGTACTCCTGTTATTGATAAGGATGGACATATCTTGTTCGGTACGGAACGTGGTAATTTCTATATCCTTGACGCAAATGGTACTGACGCTATTGCCGTACTTGATGTGGCCGGAGCAATTGCTAACAGCGAAAGTGCTTATGCATCCGAATGGGCTGCAACACAAGGCAAATTCTGGAGTTCACCGGTAGTGGATGCAGACGGGACTATCTATGTGGCCATTACTAACACTCAAGATGAATCGAAAAGTTTATTAGTGGCCCTGTCATCCAAATATGTGAAAGGATTACCAACAACAGGCTGGCCGATGCGTGCAAAAGACGCTCAACACACTGCTACAGTAAAATAATTCAAATCAAACAGGATAGGTTATTTCGATAACCTATCCTACATTATCTAATAAATAAAATAAAAAGACTATGAAGAAAGTATTTTTTCTTTTGGCAATCATCTTACTTGTATCCGGGCAAGTGATGTGTACCAGTTGCGGCTCTTCCAATGATGAATATGAAAACAAAAATCAGCCGACTCCTCCGGATGATAATGAAGACCCGGAGGACCCAGGTGAAGAACCTGACACTAAAAGTTTAACAACCGACTTAAAGAATCTTTCCGGCAACACAAGTCTGAAAATGTGGACTTGCGCTCATCGTAGCAACACCTATAAGGGAATACGTGACGGAATTCCTGAAAATTCTATTCCCGCTATCCAATATGCAATAGAAGTCGGTGCCGATATGATTGAAATAGACCCTAGAGCTACTTCTGACGGAGTAATCGTAAATATGCACAATACAACCATTAATGCTACAACAAACGGAACTGGTGCTGTAGCCAATATGACTTATCAAACTCTTTATCAATATTTTTTAAAAGGTTCTAAAGGTATCACTGAATACAAAGTGCCTACACTTGAGGAAGTATTGGATGCTGCGAAAGGCAAAATCTATGTTTGTGTCGATGTAAAAGAGAAGGGGCTTTTAGGTAAAATCATTAAAACGGTTGCAGAAAAAGGGATGATCGACCAGGTTTGCTATTATACTGGTTCCAGTACATCATATATTGAAGAAATGAATACTATTAACCCTGGAGCCATTCCTTTTCCATGGGTATCCACTGCGGCAGAAGTAAAAGTCCTCGCCAAATATTACAGTAAAGTACAAATGGTACAATTCGGAATAGACAATGCATCTCTCACTGAACTAATGGGAGCTATTAAAGATGCCAAGTTAGTAGGTTATGCCAATCATTTAGATTGGGATAGCGATCTACTGAATAGTAAATATTCGCACCTTCAAACTTTTATAGATAACAAAATAGAAGTTGTGCAAACTGATTACTCTGATCTTGTCAACTCTTATTTAAAAGAAAAAGGATTAAGATAACTTTATAGGATAGTTTTTCATAGGTACCCAATATAGATCAAAACATTTTATTTAAGAAAAGCACGTATGACAAGGAAAATTATATTTCTATTATCAGTTCTTCTGGTTTCATTATCTGCTGAAGCAGAATCCAGAATTGATAAACTATTGAGGAATCTTCACGACAAGAATTCTCAATATGTATTTGTTATAGCTCACCGTGGCGACTGGAGGAATGCTCCGGAGAACTCCATACAATGTATAGAGAATGCCATCGCTATGGGAGCAGACATGGTTGAACTTGACATTCAGCAAACCAAAGACAACAACTTTATTTGTATGCATGACGCAACGCTAGACCGCACTTCAACAGGAAAAGGCGCCATTAAAAACTATACGACAACAGAACTAAAACAATTTGTGCTGAAAAGTGGAAACGGTATAAAGACCCGCCGATCCATACCCACTTTAGAAGAAGCGTTAATGACATGTAAAGACCGTATTCTGGTCAATATAGATAAAGGCGGAACATATATAAAGGAGATTCTTCCCATCATTCGAAAATGTGGAATGGAAAAACAAGTGATTATAAAAGGAAGGTATCCTGTCGAGAAAGTTCAAGAGGAATATGGAACCAATACCAGTATGCTCTATATGCCTATCATTCATTTATGGAAAGAAGAAGATATAAAAGCGACCGAAAGTTTTATTAAAGACTTTACGCCAATAGCCTATGAACTCTGCTTCAAAGACGAACAGACTTCAAATTTAAAGGTTATTGATAAAATTGTACAATCTGGTAGTCGGGTATGGATGAATACTCTATGGGATAGTCTATGCGGTGGACATGATGACGAAAACGCCCTATTAGAAGGTAAAGATAAGCATTGGGGATGGATACTGGAACATAAGGCAACTATGATACAAACTGATCGTCCCCAAGAATTAATCAAATACTTAGAAGATAAAGGTTTAAGGAAACTATAAAATACCAACAGCAACTTAACACATTTGCAAAAGAAAAAGGCCAATTCACCCCCATGAATTGACCTTTATTTTTTTCTATCTGTCTCTGTTATAATCTTTCATTCCTGTTATTCAGCCTTGAATTTGATCTTCAGAATCTTACTGATAGCCAGTTTATATTTCTTCAACATTCGGTCGAATCCCAAGTCATTCGGATGGGTCCCATCTACAGTCCCCTCATGGTCTGTTCCCAAGAATTGATCTTCTTTTATGAAATACAGGTTTTTGACATTTTTCTTTCGCAATACTTCTACCTGTTCAGCGATGGCCTCGTTCTGCCGTTTTACATTCTCACGAGCTTTCTGGTTGAAATTACCTGTTTCACGTATCAATGTCTGTATCACAATAATAGGCGTATCCGGATGCTTCTGGCGCAACGTCATTACAAAATCAACAGTCCGGTCGGTTATCTCTTTGGGAGAAGGATTAGGAATACAATCGAGAATGAAAGCATCCGCATCAATATCCGCCAACATCTCGGCAACTTCTTTCTCCATCTTGCCGTTTCCGCTCAATCCTAAATTGATAAAATTATATCCGCTGCTACGGGACAAACGAGCCGGATAAGCCATCCCGGGACGACTGGCAGATGCTCCCTGCAAAATACTGGACCCGTATACCACTATCTTTTCTTTGAACGGATTTTCTCCTTTACGTATGTGTGCATCAGAAGAAACACCTATTTCCAGACTTTTCAGTTCATCATATAAAGGCAGATATAACAAACATTCTTTCTCTTCCGTACCCATATTATCAACAAGCACTTTTTCCGTAGTCACACCACCCGGTATCCCTACTCCGGCAAATTGCCATTTTCCATCCCGTTTGATATATAAATCCAGACCTTTCTGAGCAACTCTGGTCAGATTGGGTAACTGGTAATTATCAGGAACCATCCATTTGGCTTTTATGACGGGGCTATTCGTTGTAAAAGAGATAGCCAGACCGGCAGAGTTTGTGAATAGTTTCTTCACTGTGGGAGGCATTGTACAATACTTGGCTGTATCTACCCGATGGAAGTATTCGCCTTCGGTAGTTGCTTTGCCTACCAGTAAAAGCTCTTGAGCCGGTACATAGGTAATGTTATCCTTTTGTTGTCCGGAGGCTGTGAAGGGAAGCACCATCAGCCCCAAGCAAACCCAGACATTTCGTATTAAGTTTTTCATAATCAATTTTATATTAAATTTCTTTCGCTACCATCCAGCGCTCTACATTTCGTTTCTCTGCGCTAAACTCTACACCAACTTTTATCACTTGTTGATCCTCTGCCGTATAAGGAAAAGCATAACCTTTTTCTTCAATCTGCTCCATGGCCTGCTCAACAGTCCCATTCAGCTTGAATTCGAAAATATAGATGAACTTCGGGGTTCGTACAACCGCATCTGCACGTCCCCGTGAGCTATGTACTTCTGCCTGCGTGAATTGTCCCATCAGTTTGAATATTAAATATATGATGACTTGATAATGACGTTCAGTCTGGTCATTCAACTCGTAAGGAAAATCTGCAAAGAAAGCTTCAAAGCGGTGCATGAAAGCGTCAACATTGCCTGTACGTAGTTCTTGAACAAACTTACCTATATAAAAGCTTCGTTCTTCATCCGTGACTGCCGTATAAAATGGGAGTAAAAAGTTAAGAAAGCCATAACGTACTTCGTCGTTAGGAAAGCCTAAACGATAAAGTCTAAACTCTCTGTCATAATCTTTAATAGTCAGATAACCACTCTGATAAATCAATGGAATAGGATTTTTCCTATCAGCACGATATTCAGTGAAAGCGGAAGCAGCTGTCTCTATACCATCCATCAGCAAGCGAAGATCATAATCGCTCTCTTTCAATAACTCCACAAGGAAAGTAGGAGTTCCGGTCTGAAACCAGTAATTACCGAACTCTTTACTGAAAAATGCATTCAGAACACTGAATGGATTGAACACTCCTTCTCCATTAGGATGAAAATGATAACCGTCATACTGCCGGGTCATTGTTTCCACAACTTCTTTCGTATTGATGTCATTTGCTTGCGATAAAGCTGCAATCTCCGGTTCAAAATTAGCAAGAAGTTCTTCGCGGGTGATTCCACAAAGAGTAGAGAAGTCATAATTCAGACTGATGTCATTCAATTGGTTCAGATCACTAAACACACTTACTTGCGAGAATTTGGTGACACCTGTCAGAAAAGCAAAACGAAGATAGCGGTCTGCACTCTTCAACACACCGTAGAAAGCTTTCAAAGTAGAACGGTAAGAATTGAGAAGCGGTTCATTCTGAATAGCCTGTAGTAAGGGCTTATCATACTCATCCACCAGGACTACAACACCCCTGCCTGCTTGTTCGGAGGCACGACGAATGACACCCAAGAAGCGGGAAGACAAAGTGGTTTCATCTTCTCCCCTGCCATATATAGCTTCCCATTGAGTTAACTGGTTACTTAAAATAGCATCCAATCTGTCCGGTGAATCATATTTCTCGGCATTCAAATCCAGATGCAGTACGGGATATTCTTCCCACTTCTTTTCTAATTGTTCCACGGCAAGTCCCGTGAAAAGGTCACGCCGTCCCTTGAAATAGGCTTCAAACGTAGAAATTAACAAACTCTTTCCGAATCGGCGCGGACGGCTTAAAAAAAAAGGTTTACCGATGTTTGCCATAGTCCACATCAATGCGGTCTTATCTACATACAAGTATCCGTCATTGCGGATATCTTCGAAAGTCTGAATCCCGATAGGGAGTTTTCTGCCCGTCACCAACATACAATTTCTACTATTAGATTGTTATCACATACGTATCTGCTACAAAAATACGAATTCTGGCAATGAAAGCAAATCTGTCAATCAATTATTTGTAAATCAACGTAGATAAGTATTCCTCTGCAAACATCTCATTGGCAACTTCCAACAACATCTCTGCTGTTAGCTCTTCTATACGCTTAAAAACAAGCTCGGATGATTCATACTTATGATAATGAAGGAATGTTTTCGCCATCCCTAACGCATTATTCTCAAAGTTATCGGACGCTACTCCGATTTGCCCGATCAACTGCTTTTTCGCTGCCGCCAACTGGGAAGAAGTCATCTTTGTATCGCGCATCCGCTTCAATTCCTTATAGGTCAATTTCAGGCAAGTATCCATGTCATCCACATCCGTCCCGAAATAAATACAGAAAGCTCCCGTATCCGTATAGGAAGTCAGATTGGATTCGACATTATAGACCAGTCCTCTGCGTTCGCGAAGGGACACATTCAGTTTACTATTCATTCCGGGACCTCCAAGGACATTATTCAGCAGATAGAGTGCAGTACGCTTGTCATCATACGCATTATAGCCACGGCTACCGATCATAACATGTGCCTGGTGCGTATCTCTAGCCACCGTCAAATGTTCCGGCACATACAGAGGCGGAGGTGTACGCCGATTCTCTACCTTCACATCAGGAATATCCAACAGGTATTTTTCTACCAGGCGGATGATTCTCTTGAACTCGTACTGCCCCTGAACAAAAAACACCATATTTCCCGGTTGGTAAAAACGGCGGGTAAACGATAGAACATCTTCCGTGCGAAAACTTCGCAGAAGTTCCGGCTTACCAAGAATGTTTCTTCCCAATGGATGATTGCGGAAGATCATGTCTTCAAAATCGTCAAATATCAGTTCCGACGGAGTATCTTCATACGACTGGATTTCATCGATAATGACCTCTGTTTCTTTTTCTATCTCATGCTGCGGAAAGGTTGAATGAAATACAATATCCCCCAACAACTCAAGCGCACGTTCCAGATGTTCTTTCAGGAAAGCGGCATAGACGACAGTTTCTTCCTTATTTGTGTAGGCATTCAGGTCACCACCTACATTCTCCATCCGGTTGAGGATATGCCAGGCTTTCCGCTTCTCCGTTCCCTTAAAAATCAGATGTTCTACAAAATGGGCCATTCCCTGCTCATTCTCCGCTTCATCACGAGTTCCGGCATCAATCGCAAAACCACAATAAGCTACTTTTGAGAGGGTTGGTTCATGGATAATACGCAGGCCATTTGGCAATGTATATTCGTTACCTTGCATCGTTTTATACTTCCTTATTGAATTAATGCCACAAAAATACAATAAAACTTATTGCTGTTTATAGAAAATTGCAGATATTTGTGGACTATAACAGCAACAACGTATATGGAAAAGATAGGAATATTCTGTTCCGCCTCCGATAACATTGACAAAATGTACTTCGAAAGCGCCAGCCAAATAGGCAAATGGATGGGGCAGACAGGCAAAACCTTGATATATGGAGGAGCCAGCCTCGGATTAATGGAATGCATAGCTCGTGCCGTGAAAGAAAATGGTGGTAAGGTTATTGGAGTAGTTCCTGCCAAACTGGAAGAGAATGGCAAGGTAAGCACTCTGTTAGATGAAGAAATTCATACCCGTAACTTGAGTGACCGCAAAGATATCATAACGGAGAAGTCGGAGGTATTGGTTGCACTCCCCGGAGGCGTCGGTACTCTTGATGAGATTTTCCACGTAATAGCCGCTGCCTCTATCGGATATCATCGGAAGAAGGTCATTTTCTACAATGAATATGGTTTTTACGATGAGCTATTAAAAGCACTCCACACCCTGGAGGACAAAGGTTTTGCACGACAGCCTTTCTCAACCTATTACGAAGTAGCAAACACATTAAATGAATTAAAAGAAAAAATAAACTAATCCTATATGATAGACTCCATCAAACAACTTTTGCAACAGGAAGCACAAGCTGTGCTCAACATCCCCGTAACAGACGCTTATGAAAAAGCGGTGAAACTGATTGTAGAACAAATACACCAGAAAAAGGGAAAACTGGTAACTTCCGGTATGGGAAAAGCCGGGCAGATTGCTATGAACATTGCTACGACTTTCTGTTCCACCGGTATTCCATCCGTCTTTCTGCATCCTAGCGAGGCGCAACACGGGGATTTGGGTATCTTACAAAAAAACGATCTACTCCTGCTGATCTCTAACTCTGGCAAGACACGTGAGATTGTGGAATTAACCCGCCTGGCCCATAATCTGGACCCGGATCTGAAGTTTATCGTTATCACCGGAAATCCGGATAGTCCGCTGGCAAAAGAATCGGATGTCTGTCTAAGTACCGGCAAGCCTGCAGAAGTCTGTGTGTTAGGGATGACTCCTACTACATCCACTACTGCCATGACAGTGATCGGAGATATATTGGTAGTACAAACCATGAAGGAAACAGGATTTACTATCGCTGAATATTCAAAACGTCACCACGGCGGTTATCTGGGAGAAAAATCAAGATCACTATGCGAAAAGTAATCGGTATCGGAGAGACCATCCTCGATATCATCTTTCGAGGTGACCAGCCTTCTGCCGCCGTACCGGGAGGTTCTGTATTCAACGGTATTGTCTCATTGGGACGAATGGGAATAAACGTCGGCTTCATCAGTGAAACCGGGAATGACCGTGTAGGCAATATTATCCTGCAGTTTATGCGTGAGAATCATATCCCAACCGATCATGTAAATGTATTCCCGGATGGAAAATCGCCCGTATCCTTAGCTTTCCTGAACGAGCAGAGTGATGCTGAATATATCTTCTACAAAGACTACCCGAAGCAACGTCTGGATGTTCTGTTTCCGAAACTAGAGGAAGACGACATTGTCATGGTGGGTTCTTATTACGCACTGAATCCGGTTCTGAGGGAGAAGATTCTCGAATTACTAGATCAGGCACGTGAAAAGAAAGCCATCATCTATTATGACCCGAATTTCCGTTCTTCACACAAGAATGAAGCCATGAAACTGGCTCCGACCATTATTGAAAATCTGGAATATGCGGATATTGTACGCGGTTCTTTAGAGGATTTTCTATATATGTATAACATGCAGGATATAGACAAGATTTACAAGGATAAAATCAAATTCTACTGTCCCCGGTTCATCTGTACTGCAGGTGCGGAAAAGGTAGCGTTACGCACTAATCTGGTCAATAAAGATTATCCGATAGAACCATTACAAGCAGTCAGTACTATTGGAGCTGGTGATAACTTCAATGCAGGGCTGATCTACGGATTACTCAAATACGATGTCCGATACCGCGATCTAAATAACTTGAATGAAGAGATCTGGGATAAAATAATCCAATGCGGGAAAGACTTCGCAGCTGAAGTTTGCCGAAGTTTCAGCAATTCGGTTTCGGTGGAGTTTGCACAAAAATACAAGTGATATTACAAATAAGGATTTGGATATAAGTAATTCATCCAGCGAAATCCCTATTTTCATAAAATCCATATTAAGTTAATCTGTCAACCTTAACTTAATATGGATTTCCTTATCTTTGCAAACAACCATATTCAATAAGCAATCTTACTTAATATATGAAAAGATTTATTTTACCTCTATTGATAATCTTTATCTTCATCAGTTTACCAGCAAAAGCAAACGATGAAGTAAAAACATTGTTAAAAGTATTAGATAAATCTCTACAAAACAAAGCTAGTTATACCCAACAAAAGCAAAGACAGATAGACAGCCTGAAAATAATATTAAGACAATCCAGGGATATTCGAAAGAAAGTTGGGACAGCACAGTCTCTTTGTTTTGAGTATTCATCTTTCCAAAAAGATTCCGCTTTAGCCTATGCCATCCACATGAACAGGTTCGCTCAAGAAAGTAATGACAAAGAACTTTTAATTGAAGCTAAACTGGATTATTCAAGAATATTATCTTCGATGGGCTTTTTCAAAGAAGCTTTGGCAATTACCAATTCGATGCAACAAAAGCAACTATCTCCTAAACTCAAAGCTGAATATTTTCTCGGACAAGTCACGATCTATAATCACCAGAAAGCTTTTGCTTCCAACGAGGACGATTCACAAGAAAATGATCTGATAGCACAAATATATCGCGATTCGCTGCTCCAATGCAAAGAAGTCCCATCAAACGTACGAGCTTTTATAACTGCACCGACTCTTCTTTTCCATAAAAAGTATGATGATGCTATTCATATACTGGACAGCACTTATCAAAGTTATACACCCTATTCAAGAAATGCCGGAATCATAGCATATTCTCTGGCATCTGCCTATCAAGGTAAAAATGACCGTGAAAATACGATTAAATATTTCGCAATATCCGCCATTTCTGATGTATTAAATGGAGCTAGAGAAAATCTCTCTTTAAAAATATTAGCCAAGCTGATCTTTGAGAGTGGGGATATAGACCGGGCATCTAAATATATGAAAAATGCAATGGAGGACGCTATCCTATGCAATGCGAGAATTAACACCATCGAAGCCTCAGATATGTATCTTTTCATAGATAAGGCATTTCAAGAAAAGGAGAAACATAAATTTATCATCATAACGGCATTGCTCATTGCATTATGCATTGTCTGCATTCTGCTATTCATCCTGTCCGTACAACTGAAAAAACAAAAAGGTAAAGTGGAACAAGCTAATGAGAGTTTGTCTTATCATCTTTACGAAATACAACAAATGAACTCAATATTGGCAGATAACAATAAAATCAAAGAAGAATATGTAGGGCTGTATATGGAACAATATACCAGTTATATCAGTAAAATTGCCAATTTTAAGAAAAGAGCACTCAAAATAGCCAAAAGTGAAGATATAAAGAAAGTAACCTCTTTCCTCCACTCCTCTCTCAATACAGAAGAAGATCTGGCTGAATTTTATAATAACTTCGACAAAGCAATCCTGAATCTCTTTCCGAATTTCGTCGAAGATTTTAACGCATTGCTTTTACCGGAAAATGCAATCATTCCAGGACCCGGCAAACTCTTAACACCCGAGTTACGGATCTTCGCACTTATCCGACTTGGAATTACAGACAGTGTGAAAATAGCTCATTTCTTACAGTATTCATTATCGACCATCTATAATTACCGCTCAAAAATGCGGATCAAAGCAAATGGAGACCGGAATGAATTTGAAGAAAAAGTAGCTCGAATCGGACAACAAATCCGGGAATAACAGTGTATTAATCATACAGCATCATTTACATTTATCAGAGACTCTCCGATCAAAGACTCTCTGATTATCAACAACATACCCCAAACAATCATTTACAATCTGCTCACTCCCCATTTAAAAAGTAACCGAAATAAGGTATTTTTGTAGAGTCACAATAAAACCTGCGAACTCATTCAAATTACTATTTATATAAACACCACTTAAATAAAAAATTATGAACGGCCTATTACTTAATGTTATTTGTGCTTTCACCATTGCAAACGCAAATCCTAACATAGAAAAAGCACAGCAAACTTTGGATGCTCTTTACCAAAACTATGCAGCAACCAACACTTGTCTGTTACGTGAGAATTATCCTTTTGACCAGGACAATAAGGCAACTTATCTGGCATCAGAAGAACAAGCAAAAAGACGCAATGAATATTCCTACCTTTGGCCGTATTCGGGTACATTCTCTGCAGTAAATGCACTACTGGAGAGCACTGAAAATAAAAAGTATAAAAAACTTTTGGAAAATAAAGTACTACCCGGATTAGAAGAGTATTTCGACACACGAAGGAAACCATTCGCTTACTCATCTTATATCAGCAGTCAACCTCTCTCCGATCGTTTTTATGATGACAACGTCTGGTTAGGTATCGATTTTACCGATTCTTATCGTATGACAGGAAAACAAGCTTATCTGGAGAAAGCTAAACTAATATGGAAGTTTATCCTTAGTGGTAAAGATGACGTACTCGGCGGAGGAATCTACTGGTGCGAACAAAAGAAGGAATCTAAAAATACTTGTTCTAATGCACCGGGAGCCGTATTCGCTCTCAAACTATTTCAAGCTACTCAAGATGATGCCTATTTAAAAGAAGGAAAAGAGTTATACGAATGGACTAAAAAGAACCTGGAAGACTCAAAAGATCATCTATACTTTGACAACATCTCACTCAACAAGAAAATCGGTCGTGCCAAATTTGCCTATAACAGTGGACAAATGATGCAGGCAGCTGCCCTACTCTATCAAATTACCAAACAGAAAAGTTATCTGGAAGATGCACAAAATATAGCAGAAGCGTGTCACAAGCACTTCTTCACTCAGTTCACCTCTCCAGACGGACAAACATTCCAATTACTGAAAAAAGGAAATATTTGGTTCACAGCCGTTATGCTTAGAGGCTTTATTGAACTTTATCAGATAGACCATAACAAGACTTATCTAACCGATTTCCAGAAAAGTCTTGATTACGCATGGCATCATGCCAGAGATGAACGGGGCTTGTTCCAGACAGATTGGAGCGGCACAGATAAAAACGAGAAAAAATGGCTCTTGACACAAGCTGCTTTCATAGAAATGTATGGAAGACTAGGCGGAATCGATTTGCAATAATCACTTTTAATAACCCTCTTAAAAACAATAGAGATATGAAGAAAAGAAATATCGGAATATGTATCATCACGACCACCCTATTAATGGGAGGTCCTGCCAAAGCTACAGAACTTATCCTGGCTAAGGATCATACCAATGTGGTCAATCAAGCAGCTGAAATTGCCGCTTATAAAAGTAATCGTCCACCCGTAAACAAGCGGCTTTTTAAATCAAAAGCCGTGGAAGCAGAAATCATCAGGGTGAAAAAGCTACTTACTAATCAAAAATTGGCATGGATGTTCGAGAATTGTTTTCCAAATACCCTTGAGACAACAGTTCATTACCGTACAACAGACGGTAAGCCTGATACTTTCGTCTACACAGGAGATATCCATGCCATGTGGTTACGTGACTCAGGAGCACAGGTTTGGCCTTATATACAATTAGCGAATAAAGACCCGGAATTGAAGAAAATGCTCGAAGGAGTGATACGCAGACAATTTAAATGTATAAATATCGATCCATACGCCAATGCTTTCAATGATGGGGCTGTGGGAGGAGATTGGATGTCCGACCTGACCGATATGAAACCGGAACTGCACGAACGTAAATGGGAAATAGATTCTTTATGTTATCCATTACGTCTGGCCTATCAATATTGGAAAGAAACCGGTGATGCAAGCATCTTTGATAATGAATGGATACAGGCTATCGCCAACATACTGACAACTTTCAAGGAACAACAGCGCAAAGAGGGAGTGGGTCCCTATAAATTCCAGCGTAAGACAGAACGCGCACTCGACACATTAAACAATAACGGTCTAGGTGCTCCTGTAAATCCTGTCGGACTCATTGTTTCAGCTTTCCGTCCGTCTGACGATGCAACCACTTTACAGTTCCTCGTACCGTCTAATTTCTTCGCTGTTTCTTCTCTAAAGAAAGCTGCGGAAATTCTGAATGTTGTAAACAAAAACACCAGTCTGGCGAAACAATGCACAGATTTGGCACAAGAAGTAGAAACCGCATTAAAAGAATATGCAACTTACAATCATCCTAAATATGGTACAATCTATGCTTTTGAAGTAGACGGATTCGGAAATCATCTCTTAATGGACGACGCCAACGTACCAAGCCTGCTGGCAATGCCTTATCTGGGAGATGTAGACATCAACGATCCTATTTATCAAAACACACGTCGTTTTGTATGGAGCAAAGACAACCCCTACTTCTTCAAAGGAAAGGCAGGAGAAGGTATTGGAGGACCTCACATCGGTTATGATATGATATGGCCTATGAGTATCATGATGAAGGCATTCACCAGTCAGGACGACCAGGAAATTAAGTCTTGCATAAAAATGCTGATGGATACAGATGCAGGAACAGGATTCATGCACGAATCTTTCCATAAGGATGACCCTAAAAACTTCACACGCGCCTGGTTTGCATGGCAAAACACCTTATTTGGTGAGCTCATTTTAAAGTTGGTCAACGAAGGAAAAATAGATCTATTGAACAATATTCAATAAAGCAAACTTAGGTTACTTCTCATTCAGGGCGCTCTTCTATAACGAAGAAGCGCCCTTTTTTAACACGTAAATTACTATTAACTTTGGCTAATTATAGCAAAGGAATTACCACATCTTCGGGTAATTCTTATCTTTGCAGTATACGATTCAAGACAAAGAAACTATGTATAGAAACCTGTTAAGCTGGCTTACTGTTTTATTAGTGCTCCCATCATGTTCTGGCACATCACCTGCTATATCTGTGGTATGTGAAGAAAATAACGTAGGAAACTGTATTATCAAATGGGAAACAGCACCGGTATTAAAAGGACAGGTAAAAGTATACACCTCTACTTCTCCTGAAGCTATTCCGGAAGATTCTCCCATTGCAATGGCAAACATTTCCAGTGGTAAAATGACAATCGTAACCAACGATCCGTCTCAACGTTATTACTACTTGATGGTATTTAATAACAAATACCGGGTTAAAGTGGCCACCCGCAACATTAACATCCCCGGCATACAGAATTTCCGCGATTTAGGAGGATACGAATCTGCTGGTACCGGAAAATCTCTTCGCTGGGGAATGATATACCGTTCCGCACAAATAGACAGTATTCCTCCCTGCTCACGCCGGGAACTCAAGAATATGGGCGTACGGACGATTATAGACTTACGTTCTGAAAATGAACGCCACAACTACCCGCAATTGCATGATGATGAATTTAATATCATACATATCCCTATTCTCACAGGGAACATGGAAGAAATTCTGCAAGGAATTCAGGAAGAGAAGATAAAAAGTGACACTATTTATCGTTTGGTAGAACAAATGAATCGGGAATTAGTTATAAACTACCAAAAGGAATTCAAAAAGCTGTTCACCGTCCTTCTCGACCGTACTCATTATCCGGTTGTGATTCATTGTACATCCGGGAAAGGGCGTACAGGGGTCGTTTCCGCCTTATTGCTTGCCGCTCTTGGAGTCAACGAAGACGTCATTATGGAAGACTATCGTTTGAGTAATGACTATTTTAATATTCCCAAAGCTTCTCAATATGCATATAAGTTATCGGTCAATTCGCAAGAAGCCATTACAACCATCTACTCTGCAAAAGAAGATTTCCTGAACGCTGCCAAAGAACAGATTGAGGCTGAATACGGGAGCGTACAGACCTATCTGAAAAAGGGAATCGGACTTTCTGCAGAAGAAATTGAACAGTTACGCAGCATCTTACTAACTGATAATTAATAGTTGATAAGTGATAAAATAGGGTGGCGTCTATAATAATTATCTACTATCAATCATTCATTATCAACTAAATTAACTATCTTTGCAGCCGAAATAAAAGATATACAGAGATTTAATGAAGACATTTGAAGAGCTTGGCGTTTCTCCGGAGATACGTAGAGCAATTGAAGAAATGGGATACGAGAATCCCATGCCGGTACAAGAAGAAGTGATTCCGTACCTTTTAGGAGAAAATAATGATGTAGTAGCTCTTGCACAGACAGGAACAGGTAAAACAGCCGCATTCGGTTTGCCCTTGCTCCAACAAGTTGACGTAAAAAACAGAATTCCACAATCGCTTATCCTCTGCCCTACCCGCGAGCTCTGTCTCCAGATAGCAGGAGATTTGAACGACTATTCCAAATACATTGATGGACTAAAAGTATTACCTGTATATGGTGGTTCTTCTATTGACAGCCAGATACGCAGCCTCAAACGAGGAGTACACATCATTGTAGCTACACCCGGACGCCTGTTGGACCTGATGGAACGCAAAACCGTTTCCTTGTCTACCATCCACAATGTAGTAATGGATGAAGCGGACGAAATGCTTAATATGGGGTTCACAGAAAGCATCAACGCCATTCTGGCTGATGTACCGCAGGAACGCAACACTCTATTGTTTTCCGCAACAATGAGTCCGGAAATCGCACGCATTTCCAAAAATTACCTGCGCAATGCGAAAGAAATCACTATTGGCCGTAAGAATGAAAGTACCAACAACGTTAAACACGTTGTTTATACCGTACAGGCTAAAGACAAATACGAAGCTTTAAAGCGTATCGTCGATTACTACCCACAAATATACGGTATCATTTTCTGCCGTACCCGTAAAGAGACTCAGGAAATTGCAGACAAATTAATGCAAGAAGGCTACAATGCCGATTCTTTGCATGGTGAGCTTTCTCAAGCACAACGGGATGCTGTTATGCAGAAATTCCGCATCCGCAACTTGCAACTGCTCGTGGCAACTGACGTGGCTGCCCGCGGACTTGATGTAGACGATCTGACGCATGTTATCAATTACGGATTACCAGACGATACAGAGAGTTATACACATCGCAGCGGACGTACAGGACGTGCCGGAAAAACAGGAACTTCCATTGCCATCATCAACCTCCGTGAAAAAGGAAAGATGAGAGAAATTGAACGGATTATCAGCAAAAAATTCATTGTCGGAAAAATGCCAACAGCAGCAGGAATCTGTCAGAAGCAGCTGATTAAGGTTATTGATGATCTCGAAAAAGTAAAAGTAAACGAGGAAGAGATTGCTGACTTTATGCCGGAAATCTATCGTAAACTGGAATGGTTGAGCAAAGAGGACCTGATTAAACGAATGGTTTCTCACGAATTCAACCGTTTCGCCGAGTATTATCGCAACCGTGCAGAAATAGAAGTACCGACTGACATCAGAGGAGAACGTACCGGACGGGGTGACCGCAAAGAAGGTGGTTTCGAAAAAAGAAGCCGCCAAGCTGCACCGGGCTTTAACCGCCTGTTTATCAATTTGGGTAAAACAGACAGTTTCTTCCCTAGCGATCTTATCGGACTACTAAATAGTAACACAAGAGGACGTATCGAGTTGGGACGTATTGACCTAATGCAGAACTATTCTTTCTTTGAAGTGCCGGAAAAGGAAGCGACAAATGTAATCAAGGCGCTGAATAGGGCTAAATGGAACGGACGCAAGGTAGTTGTTGAGATTGCCGGTGCCGGTGAAGAAAACGGAAAAGGACGTGAAAACGGTTCAAATGAGCGCAAGGGAGGTAAACGATTCGGCGGCAAAAGCGACGAACGTGCACCGCGCTATGAAAATAAGGATAGAAAACCGAAAGATGCTTCTGCAAAAGACTCAAAGTCAACAAAAAAAGATAAGCCTAGTCGTGCTGAGCGAGGATACTCTGATGCTCGCGGTCCGAAAAAGAAAGATGACTGGCAAGAGTTTTTTAAAGATAAAGAACCTGACTTCAGCGAAGAAGGATGGGCACGTAGAAAACCTAAGAAGAAATAAATATGAAGCAAGCATAATCCGTAGATTTGTACATTATTAGTCAGAGGTCTTTATGTTACAACTAATTACCATCTTGACATTCTAATGAGAAGGAACAACATTATCCCTATTCTATCTTATTGAAAAAAGACAACTGTTCATACAGAATCTACTTTTGTGTTTCTAATAAACTTTCTTATCGTTTTTAATAAACGGTATTCCTATTTATTAAAAACGATAAGAAGTATATCTACTGCAAACAATTCAATTTTATACAACAAAAAAGGTTGCAAACTCATCAAAAGTCTGCAACCTTTAGTATATAATAAATTTCCTCTTCTTCTAAAGAGAGGTAAATCGTCGGCAACTCTGTTCTAATATTATACTATTCATACACATAATTTCCAATCAATAAGTTTCTTTTCTGATCACAAAGATACAAAATAAAAAGTCGTTTGTCAAGTTCTTATTTCAAAACACTCCATCTATTAGTTATAAAGCAGCTATACAAAAGCACGAAATTGGGACAAACCTCTCTATTGTAACGTGATCTATCCATTCTGCGATTATAGCAAAGGAGTGCAGTGGCCCAATGTCATCCAGCCTCGTCCGGCAGATTATACTTTCGCTTCCATGCCCAATCCGGTAGGTAGCTATCGGAAGGATTTCACTCTGCCCGATTCATGGAAGGGGAGAGATATATTCATCCGTTTCAATGGTGTAGAAGCAGTTTTTTACATCTGGGTAAACAGCAACCAGGATTACCAATCGAAAGACATTCAATAAACAGCTCTCTTTATAGGTAATTCCAAGATATGTTTTCCTGCTTCCAAATTTACTGCACGCTCTCCTTTCACATTGTCGGGTGCATAAAAGGTAGCAGTGCTATTTGCCGGAACAGTTACATGATAGACAATACGGTTCTTTTTACGTTCCCATTTAGAGCAGATTTCCCCATAAGGTGATTGATATCTGGCTTCGAACTCATTTAATCCACTGGGGAAATTAGGCCGAAGAAGAATATGTTTGAATCCGGGATTTTCGGGGTCAGGGAAGATCCCACCTAATCCTTTATAGAACCATCCGCCAATTTCACCGAACATCATGTGATTGTCCGATATGTCACGTGTGGCATTCAAATCCCAGTTCTCCAGTAATGTGGTAGCACCATTGGCAATCCAGCAGCCCCATGATGGATAAGTGTCTTGTGCAGCTAATTTATAAGCCGTTTCAGCTTCACCGTTCTCACTTAACGCATTCAATATAGCTTTTGCCCCCAACACACCTACATCCAAATGAAAGCCGGCTGCTTCCACCTGTTTTGCCAGATTCCGGGCTACTTTTCTCTTCAACTCTTCGGGAACAATGCCCCATTGCAAAGGAACGCTTTGTTCCGTCTGAACGCCGCTACCATAAATGCCCGTTTCTCTATTCAGAAACTTGTCATTAATCGCGTTCTTTATCTTATTGGCAAGAGCAGAATAATATTTATAGTCTTCCGTTTTATTAAACATCTTTGCGGCATTGGCAAGTATTTTGGTGTCCACATAGAAATAGACAGAAGAGGTCAGTTCCTTGGAAGAATGTGATTTAACAGGCACCCAGTCTCCTCTTCCCCATGAGGTCAATCCGGTCGGACTGGTGCGATCCACATAGTCTACATACCGCCTTATATTTTCATAACAGTCTGCCAACAGTTTATGATCGCCATAAAACATATAAATGTTCCATGGAATAATAGCGATAGTGCTTGTCCAATCCAGTCCATTATCCGTGCCATATCCCCAGCCTCCTGTAGGAATTATATCGGGAAGTACACCATTGGGCTGTTGCTCGTCTCTATGGTCGGCAAGCCATTTCTCATAAACAGTGATACCGTCATAATTGTATAATGCCGTTTCAATAGCAAAATGACCGTCGCCTGTCCATCCGTTCTTTTCACGCTGGGGGCAGTCGGTAGGATACCCCATCAAGTTGGACAAATAGGCATTATTTGTTGCCCACCAAAGACGGTTGATAAGTGCGTTCGAAGTATGAATCGTCCCTTTCTGCGGAACATCACTATGCACAAAGTAGGCAGTCAGACTATTCTCATTCAATACAAGGGGGTTAGTGCTTGTTACTTCCACGTATCTGAAACCTTTATAATTGAATCGTGCCATAAATTCATCCTCTCCCTTTCCACTCAAAACGAGGATGTCCGTTTGAAAAGGATCGGAGTTGTCTACCGGGCGGTGATACACATCAATATTTGACGTATTCACTCGTCCGTTGTCATACAACCGCTCACCATGTTTCAGTCTCACTACAGTTCCCTCTTCCCCGGACACTTTAATGCGGGTGATTCCTGCCATATTGCGGGCAAAATCGAATACATACGTTGTGTCATTAAGTTTCTTCCAGGTTTTTACGGGGATCGTTTCTACTGCACGAATCGGCTGCACTTGTTGTGACACCACATTCTGTGAAGGAACAGCCCTATATCCTACTCCATTCCATTTAGAATCGTCAAAGTTCACGGTATTCCAGCCTTTCTGTTCCAAACGGGCGTCGTAATGCTCGGCTGTATAAATGCTATTAAAGATCAATGCGCCGGATGAAGTTTTCCAGTCCCGCTCCGTAGAAACGACTTCAACGGAACCATCCTCATAAGTAATCCGCACATCCATACAGAAAGCAGGACGGTTACGCCAAGGTGCACAATGAAAGTCCCACACGGCCATTGACTGATGATTATACCATCCATTGCCCAGCAACACACCAATCGCATTTTTCCCTTTCTGTATTTGGGAAGTAATATCATAAGTAACGTAGAAATTACGCCTGTCAAACCGGGTATATAGCGGGTCCAGCCGGTGGTTTCCAATCTTCTCACCATTGATATACAGTTCATACAAACCTGCTACGGCAATATATGCCCTTGCCGACCGTATCTTCTTTCGTGCATCAAACACTTTCCGGAAATAGGGAGCAGGACGGTAATTAATATCTTTGTTATCGCTAATCCAAGCCCCTTGCCAGTGTTCCATCCCCATCATGCCCGTTTCGAAACTATTAATATCCGAAGAAGATTTCACTCCATCCTTATCCCATACATTCACTCTCCAATAATACTTGGTAAAAGGACGAAGTTCCTGTCCGGAATAGGTAATCAGAATCTGTTCGGAGTCCTTTTTGCCCGAATCCCAGATAGTTCCTTTCCCTGCAATCAATTCAAGAGAGTCTTTGTCTACGATGACTTGACAGGCTGTTTGCCGTGCTCCTTTTCGAGCATCATTCAGCATCCATGATAACCGGGGAGCAGGATTATCTATTCCCAAGGGATTCACCAAATAATCACAAACCAGATTCACTGGTTTACAGCTGCCCGACTCTTGTGAAAATGCTGCTTGCAGCATTAAAAATAGTAATCCCGGTAATAGTGTCAATCGTTTCATTTTATCCAAAAATTAGTTTGTATTTTCTTTCAATCGGATGCCATATTTACATCGCGTGCTAATTTACGAAAAATATTGTATGGACGCTTTATCTACTTGCCTCAAAAAAGCTATATCTTTGCGGCCCGAATATATACTTGACTATGAATAAAGTTAATGGTTTACTATATGGGCTGCTTTCATCGGCTTCTTTTGGACTTATCCCTCTATTTACCATTCCTGCCATGCAAGCAGGGATGCAATTTGAGTCTATACTTTTCTATCGTTTCCTGTTTGCCTGTCTGGCGCTAGGCGGAATCTTATTGGTGAATGATCAATCATTTCGCATCAAGAGGCAGGACATTCCTTCCCTGTTTCTTCTTGCGCTTCTTTATTTAATGTCTGCCGTATTCCTGTTCTGGGGATATAAGTTTATGGCTAGCGGAGTTGCCACCACTATTCATTTCATGTATCCGGTGCTTACCACGTTAATCATGATGCTCTTCTTTAAAGAAAAGAAGTCCGGCTGGCGGATCGCTGCCATTGCATCCGCAGTGGCAGGAGTTTATTTCTTATCCGGCGGAGATACAAAAACGGGAAGCTTTTCTTTCCTGGGACTTTTCATTGTTCTTCTGTCGGCACTCGGATATGCGCTTTATCTCGTCACAATGAGCCAACTAAAAATTGGACAGATGAAGGGGCTACTGCTTACTTTCTACGTATTCCTTTTCGGAGGTATTCTCCTTTTTATCGGAACGGAAACCATCAGCCAGCTTCAACCCATCAGCGAATGGCATACTGCCGGCAACTTGATTCTATTAGCTTTAATCCCTACCGTAGTTTCTAATCTTGCTCTAGTAAGAGCCGTAAAAAGCATCGGCTCCACACTCACCTCTGTGTTGGGAGCTATGGAGCCGGTAACTGCTGTATGTGTAGGTATCTTTCTTTTCGGGGAAGCCTTCACCACAAGCATTGGTATAGGTATTGCACTGATTATCGCTGCCGTAATCGTTATTATATTAAAACGATAAAAAATGCGGTTTCATCGGAATATTTACTTCATCGACCCATTTTTAATTCCTGAATAAGATGGGCTGCCTTACCGTATTTTTCTATGATAAAGAGCATATACCGCACATCTACCCCAATGCAACGCTGCAAATCTGGTTCGAATACGATATCACTGCTCATTGCTTCCCAGTTGCCATCAAAAGCCAAGCCTAGTAATTCTCCTTTGGCATTAAACATGGCACTGCCGGAATTACCGCCTGTAATGTCATTGTTGGAGATAAAACAAACATTCATATCTCCCTGCGCATTGGCATATCTTCCGAAATCACCGGAAGAAAGCAAACTCAACAACTCCGGCTGAACGGCAAAGTCAATATCACCCGCATGTTCCTTCACTTTCTCAAAAATGCCTTTCACGGTTGTGTAGTAATCATAAGTGGCTCCATCAAAAGGAGTATATCCTCCAACCGTTCCGAAACTAAGCCGCATGGTAGAGTTGGCATCCGGATAAAAATTACGATCAGCATACATCCGGCGCATGGCTGCATTGAACAAACGCTCCCCCTCCTCTATCTGCTCGGAAGCCTCGGAAATGCTTTGATTCATCTCATAATACTTCACAATCAAATCCAGACTTAAGGAAACAGCCGGATCCTCTATGAGATTATAAGTAGTATCTCGCTCCAGAAAGCGTTTTAAGCCTTTAGGAGACGTTATATTGGAAGTTGCATACAAAGAGTCTACATAGGTCTGAATATTCCCGTTGTAGAGCGTATCTATCTTCTCATACATAGCAGGCAGAAACTTTTTATCCACTTTCGACTGATACTCTTTGAGCATGGCAGCAAAAACCTCCTTATCAATGGAAAGATCGAGATTATCATACTTCTCCAGTAACTTTTTCATGCGGGTTATCACCAACTTCTCTTCCGCCTCAAAGTCGAAATTGAGAATTTCAAGAGCGAGCTGCACTAACTCGGGACCATTTATAAACGATTCACCGAAATAAGCCAACGCACGATTGGTTTCACGGCGATTACTATAACTCAACTCTAAAGAAGAGAATAAACGAATCAGTTTTTCTCTCTCTTCCGGATGAGACTGAATCCAGTTACGAAGCGCTGCTTCAGCCACCCGTTTCTTTTCCAACACTTTCAAATGCTTGATGGCTTTATTCGTTCCGATGCTATTCTTCCAATAATTGGAGCTTTCATCG
This sequence comes from Bacteroides sp. LFL-34, assembly GCF_027257075.1. Taxonomy (NCBI): domain Bacteria; kingdom Pseudomonadati; phylum Bacteroidota; class Bacteroidia; order Bacteroidales; family Bacteroidaceae; genus Bacteroides; species Bacteroides sp. LFL-34. Next base: position 217,741 of record NZ_JAPQKZ010000003.1, read on the forward strand.
TATTTTGAAGCATACTTAATGCGAATATCCGGACGACGGTCCATCTCTCGTTTCCAGATGGTTTGTTTCACTCCCCGTACATCAATCATTGCCTGATTGATTCCATTCATCATCTCTTCGATACCATACGAGGAAAGGTAACGTTCCGTACTGCCCGGATAGCCAAGCGTCATGCAGAAAGAACCTTCTTTGTATCCATCCAAAGAAATGGGTGCTACATATTCGGGATGATAAGGGACGTTTTCAGGAGAATAATCCGCCGGACCATTCTTGGCATTAGCATAGATACGAAATACGCTGAAATCGCCCGTATGACGCGGCCACATCCAATTATCCGTATCCCATCCGAACTTCCCGACAGAAGAAGGAGGTGCAAAAACCAGGCGGACATCATTATAATCACGATAAACAGAAAGCCAGAATTCATTCCCTGCATAATAAGCATCTACAATACCAGTCAATGTAGAATCCTTTTCGGAGACTTCCATACTAATTACATTCATAATCGAATCAACAGCCACACGACGTTCTGTTTCCGTTTTAGCATGCCGGGCGGCAGACAATACACGTTTAGTAACATCTTCCGTACGAAGCAGGAAACGAACATACAACTCCGGATTCGGCAGTTCTTCCTCAAGACTACGTGCAAAGAAGCCATCTTTCAGATAATCATGTTCCACTGAAGAATGTTGCTGAATACTGCTAAAGCCACAATGATGATTAGTAAACACCAGACCGTCTTCAGAAACCACCACTCCTGAACAGAAGCCTCCAAAACTGACAACAGCATCTGCCAGACATGGTTTCTTCGGATCATATATTTTATTCACAGGCATCTGCAAACCAAGTTCTTTCATTACCCGGTCAGTCTGTTTATTCTTTCGGAGATTTCCCAACAACCACATTCCCTCATCGGCAAATACATTCGACAGACAGAGAGAAAAGACTATCAAGACGGTTAGTCTGAACTTCATATTATTATTTTTAGATTCATTATTCTGTAATCAGCCTCAACTTCTTCGTTCCTACGCGGGCTTTCAGCCATTCGCTGATTTTCTCTTTTTCAGCAACAGACGGATGTCTGGCGAATTTAAGGACAGCCAATGTTACCGTATCCGTCTTCATCGAATCGACCCGCACTTCGAGCGAGTGAGCGATGGAAAGAGTTGTGATGGAAGGATAAAGTACCTTCAATTCGGGTACTAATGTACGACTCATAGCATCGTACGTTCTGTATTGCTCCAGTGTTGTCTCCAGTTGGGAAATTTTCACCGCCTGTTGTTGAAGCCGTTGCTCACTGTTTTTATAGAAGTCTTCCATGACCATGGCACGGATAGAAGATACATCTACCGCCTCATTGTTCATCCCCTGTAATACAATCAGTTTCGTATCTTCCAGCTTATACTCTTTCAACTTGCTACGAGCAATAGATATCGAAGCGTCAGGCACTTCAGGACCAATCAAAACAACCCGTACTTCTTTATGGTCATAGCTAATTTTCTTATCAAGTACCTGCGTATTCTCAAAGCTCAACTGATCGTTTATAAAACGATTGGCTGCTGCTTCATAGAAAGTGCTCTTTATAATTCCAAATGTCAGATAAACTGCAGGGCACATGGTAAGCACTACAATCAGAACGATGTATTTACGTACGGTCTTCTCACGGGTTTTATCCACAAACTCTTTCCGTTGGAAATGCATCACACGAACACCGAGGAAAGTAGCCAGGCTGATAAAAACAGAGTTGATAAAGTAAAGATAAAAAGCACCCAGGAAATAAATGAGATTACCGGAAGCCAGTCCGTAACCTGCCGTACAAAGCGGCGGCATCAATGCAGTAGCAATGGCAACACCCGGAATCACATTTCCTTTTTCCTTGGTAGAGAGAGCCACGACACCTGCCAAACCACCAAAAAGCGCGATGAATACATCATAAATAGTGGGCGATGTACGTGCCAGCAACTCTGACTGTGAACCGGCAATAGGGGCAAGAAGGAAAAAGATTGTTGCCGTAGTCACACTGAAAGCAGTCGTTATGAGAAAGCTCTTCAAAGAGCGTTTCATTAATTCAAAGTCATTCAGTCCGACAGACAGTCCTACTCCCATAATAGGTCCCATCAATGGAGAAATCAACATGGCACCGATAATAACGGCAGTGGAGTTCACATTCAATCCGAGTGATGCCATGAATATGGCAAAGATCAGAATCCATAAATTGGCACCTTTGAACTCTACCCCCTTACGGATAGAATCCACTGTGGCCAGTTCGTTATCCTTATCTTTCCTCAAGTCCAGATATTCTCCCAGAAAGGACTTGATAGCAAACTTATTACGTTCATCTGTCTTCATAGTTATTTCTTCTTTATAAATCGATTAATAACAGGAATCTGACTCAATGGTAAATCCTTCTTGATAATATAAGCTATAAATAGCAATAAGAGTACGGTACGGAAAGCGAGACGGAGCACTATATTAGGGATAGGAACCTGCTCTCCAATAACGTAAAGTACCGCTGCCAGCAGAACATAAAGTCCCAGGCTCTTCAAGTCATAATGAATCGGGTATTCTTTCTGTCCTATCCAGTAGGATAGCAGCAAGATAACTGCATAGCCTGCAACAGAAGCCCATGCCGAAGCAAGATAACCGTAAACCGGCACAAACAGGATGTTCAATACGACAATAATAACACAACCAATCACCGAGAAGTAGGCTCCCCAATAGGTCTTATCCGTCAGTTTATACCAAAAGGAAAGGTTGAAATAGATCCCTTTACAGATCTCTGCAAGCATTACAATAGCTACTACCCCCAGGCCTTCCCAGTAACCCCTTGCCACCAGATAACGCAGCAAGTCGAGGTAGAACATGACAGCAAGGAAAGCCAGCAAGGAAAATATAAGAAAATACTTCATCGCAGCGGCATACATCTTCCGGTTGTCTCCTTCTCGGTCTTTGCCAAAAACAAACGGTTCGTAAGCATAACGGAAAGCTTGCGTAAACATTGCCATCACCATCGCAATCTTACTGGTTGCTGCATAGATACCCAATTGCACCAACCCTTCCTGCCGGTCTTCAAAAAGAAACGGATAGATCATCTTATCCACAGTCTGATTTAGAATACCTACCAAACCTAAGATTAATACCGGGAAAGAATATACGACCATTCGTTTCAGCAATACCCGGTCCAACTTATAAGCAAACCCCGTCAGTTCCGGGATAAAAAAGAACATCTGAACAACCGAGATAATCAGGTTGCTAATAAAAATATATCCCACTAAATAATCCGAATCATAAAACCAGGAGATCGTTGACGGACAATGTACATTCAGCCACGGGCACACCAGTAGGAAAAATAGATTCAAACCGATGCCACCAACGATAGAGAGCAGTTTGATAGCAGCAAACTTAATAGGCCGCTTTTTATACCGTAAATAGGCAAAAGGAATGCATTGGAAAGAGTCTAAAGCTACCACAACAGCCATCATCGCTATAAACTCCGGATGATCGCCATAATCCAGTAAATTGGAAATGGGTTGCAGGAATAACAGGCAAAGGAAAACAAAAATCAAAGATACCCCTCCTACCGATAACAAGGAGTTGGCATATACTTTCATCGGGTCTTCTCCCGATTTGTTGGCAAAACGGAAGAAACCCGTTTCCATACCGAACGTAAGCAGTACAAGCATCAGGGCTGTAAACGCATATACGTTTGAAACAACTCCATAACCTCCGGTGGAAGCCGGCAATACCGCTGTGTACAAAGGCACCAGCATGTAGTTAAGGAACCGTCCGACAATACTACTCAACCCATAAATTGCCGTATCTTTAGCTAATGATTTTAGTCCAGCCATGTTTTATTAGTGATTATCATTCAGATTGGTTCAACGTTTCTTCTTTTGTTTGAACAACCAATCCATAAATCCGGGATAATTGAAAGCCGGATTCCAGCTCCCATGATTACAACCGGGGAATTCAATATATTCCACATCTGCACCGGCAGCTTTCAGTGCTTTATACGCTTCGCGAGAACCTTTCACCGGAACTACATCGTCCGCATCTCCGTGAAAGATACGAAATTTCACATCCTTGGCAACCAATAGCCGACTTGGATTGACTGTACCGCAAATAGGAACTGCAGCTGCAAAAATCTCCGGATAACGCACGACTAAATCATACGTTCCCATCGCTCCCATTGAAAGACCGATAATATAAACCCGTTGTGTGTCCACTTCGGGCATTACCAGATAAGAGTCGAGCAACTGTTTAAGCGTTTGCAATATAGGACTGATCTCTTGTCCCACTGGCATTTCTGTAGGGATAAGCGACTTCGGACGTCCTGTATAAGCCCAGTAACCGTCTGTCGGACACTGTGGAATTAGAACGAAAGCGGGATACTTCTCTTGATTGACCGGATTAAGAAACATCTGTCCACCATGAGTCAACTGTTTCTCATTATCATTTCCCCGTTCGCCGGCTCCATGCAGAAACAGTACGAGCGGATACTTTTCACCTGGCTTCACCGATTCGGGATGAATCATCCGATAAGGTAAAGAGTCTCCTTTAGAAGAGACAAAAATATCCCTCCCATATTCCTGTTGAGCCGATAAAGACAAGCTCAAAAAGAGAAAAACAAGTAAAGTAGTCCATTGCTTCATCATCCAACTATGCTTTATAAAGTTCTTTTATACCGTTAATACCACTTGTCACATGACGCTTTATGTTAGTCATTAAACAGCGTTTTTTGACTGTTATAAAGACTTCTTCCCAAATGTTTATAGGCAAGTTCGGTCACCTCACGTCCACGGGGAGTACGCTTCATAAATCCTTCTTTTATCAGGAAAGGTTCGTAAACTTCCTCAATGGTTCCCGCATCTTCTCCCAAAGCCGTGGCAATGGTAGTGATACCTACCGGACCACCTTTAAATTTGTCTATAATGGTGCAAAGTATCTTGTTGTCTATCTCATCCAGGCCGTACTTATCAATATTCAGTGCTTCCAATGCAAACTGGGCGATCTCCGTATCGATAGAACCGGAGCCTTTCACCTGCGCAAAATCACGTACCCGACGGAGCAAGGCATTTGCAATACGGGGCGTTCCGCGGCTACGGGAAGCGATCTCCGATGCTGCACGTACCGAACAAGGCACATCCAGTATGGACGCAGAACGACGAATGATATTGCTCAAAATATCATCATCATAGTACTCCAAATGAAGATTAATACCGAAACGTGCACGAAGCGGGGCCGTCAGCAGACCGCTACGTGTGGTTGCACCAACCAGCGTGAAAGGATTCAAATCTATCTGGATGCTGCGTGCCGAAGGTCCCTTATCGATCATAATATCGATGCGGTAATCTTCCATCGCCGAATAAAGATATTCCTCCACCACAGGCGACAGCCGATGAATTTCATCAATAAAAAGCACGTCGTTCGGTTCGAGGCTGGTCAATACACCTGCCAGGTCACCCGGTTTATCAAGTACCGGACCGGAAGTTACTTTAAAGCCAACTCCTAATTCGTTAGCGATAATATTCGAAAGAGTTGTTTTTCCTAATCCGGGAGGGCCGTGCAACAGCACATGGTCGAGTGCTTCGCCACGCAGACGTGCCGCCTTCACAAAAATGCGAAGGTTTTCCACCACCTTGTCCTGCCCGCTAAAGTCTTCAAAACTTAACGGACGGAGTGCATTCTCGAAATCCCGTTCTTTTGAAGTAAGCTGATGTTCGCGTATGTTAAAATCTTCCTGTTCCATTTATTTCTTGAAAGTAGGAGACAAAGATAGAGATTTACATTCATTTTCAGTATAAGAAAGACGAAGATTTAGTTTATTTGAAACGTAATAACTACTTTTGCACTATCTATATACACGTTATCAACTATGGTTCTAAATTACATTTGGATAGGATTCTTCGTCATTGCCTTTATCATCGCTCTTATAAAAGTGATTGTTTTGGGAGATACGGAGATATTTACGGCTATCATGAACGCTACATTCGACTCTTCAAAGACAGCTTTCGAGATATCGCTGGGACTTACGGGTGTACTGGCCCTTTGGTTAGGTATCATGAAAATCGGCGAGAACAGCGGATTGATTAATGCACTGGCCCGCTTTCTTAGTCCGGTGCTTTGCCGTCTGTTTCCAGACATTCCTAAAGGGCATCCGGTGTTAGGCTCCATCTTCATGAATATGTCCGCCAATATGCTTGGTCTCGACAATGCCGCCACCCCGCTGGGGTTGAAAGCTATGAAAGAGCTACAGGATCTGAATCCGAAAAAGGACACTGCTTCCAATCCGATGATTATGTTTTTGGTGATTAATACATCCGGCCTTATCATCATTCCGATCAGTATCATGGTATATCGTGCACAAATGGGGGCTGCACAGCCTACAGATGTATTTATCCCTATCCTGCTAAGTACTTTCATTTCAACTTTAGTAGGAGTCATAGCAGTCAGCATCGCTCAAAAGATAAACTTAATCAATAAGCCTATTCTCATTTTAATGGGCGTTATCTGCCTTTTCTTTTCCGGTTTGATTTATCTGTTCCTAAGCGTTTCACGAGAGGATATGGGTACTTATTCTACATTGATAGCGAATATTCTGCTATTCAGTGTCATTATCCTGTTTATTCTGACGGGAGTCAGGAAAAAAATCAATGTATACGATTCGTTTGTAGAGGGAGCTAAAGAAGGATTTACGACAGCTGTACGTATCATACCTTATCTGGTTGCTTTCCTTGTAGGAATCGCCGTGTTCCGCACTTCGGGAGCTATGGATTTTCTAGTGGGAGGCATTGGCTACATAGTAGGCTCATGCGGAGTTGACACGAGCTTTGTAGGGGCACTGCCTACTGCATTGATGAAATCGCTTAGCGGTAGCGGTGCCAACGGCTTGATGATCGATACGATGAAAGAACTGGGACCGGATTCATTTGTAGGGCGTATGAGTTGCGTAGTACGCGGAGCTTCAGATACCACATTCTACATTCTGGCCGTTTACTTCGGCAGTGTGGGTATAACCAAGACTCGTAATGCAGTGACTTGCGGTCTGATAGCAGACTTCTCGGGTATCATAGCCGCTATCTTAATCAGTTATTTATTTTTCTTTTAAATCATAACATTCAATTATGGCTGTAACTTATCAAACAGAAGGCGTAAAAATGCCTGATATCAAGAAACGTGAGACTACGGAATGGATAAAGACCGTAGCTGCTTCTTACGGGAAAAGACTCGGTGAAATCGCTTATATCTTCTGCTCGGACGAAAAAATTCTGGAGGTAAACCGTCAGTATCTGCAACATGACTACTACACGGACATTATTACTTTCGATTATTGTGAAGGCGATCGTCTATCAGGTGACTTATTCATCAGCCTGGATACGATACGCACCAATGCGGAACAGTTTGGTGCTTCATACGAAGACGAACTACATCGTGTGATTATCCACGGAATTCTTCATTTGTGCGGCATCAACGATAAAGGTCCCGGAGAACGGGAAGTTATGGAAGCAGCTGAGAATAAGGCATTGGGGATGTTGCGATAAGCGCTCATTGCTTTCAATTCGTACACTGCTTTTCAATTCGCCTTTCATAAAAAAGAAACCCCGGCGTAATCACTACGCCGAGGCACTCCATTAGCTTATGCTAATTAACACTAAATTATTAAGAGAGAGATTTAGTCAATTTATTAATAGTTTGGAGTTACTTCACTTCAGGAGTAACCAGTTCCTTAATTGATTTTGTATTTAGGTACAGGAAAGCCAAACGAGGAGTTCCTTCGTTCACTATCAACTGCAATGAATCCGATGTCAGGTAGCCGATACGCTCACGAGTTTTGTACACCTCAACCTTTCCATCATCTTCCTTGCTGAATCCTTCCACAATCAGATAACCATTATCCACTTTCCACGTTTTCAAATCTAAAGACGGAATATTGATAGTAGAACACTTACCACCTTTCTTGAACTCAAATCCTTTCAACTCACCCGTAGACTTGTATGTATAAGGATTGCACCATTTTCCGATAATCTGTTTTTCTACTTTCTTCTGTCCGTAGCTTAAAGCGAAACAAGACAGAGCCATAGCCGTAATCAATAATTTTTTCATCTTAAATCAATATTTATTTTTTTAGTAAATCGTATTTCTGATCAATTCCACGCTCTCGCAGATGAATACCTTCCTTCATCCAACGTGGTTCTTTTGTTCCTTTCAGGTAATAGTCAAAGAACTGCATCATCCGGATTGTCCAGTCTTTCTGTGCACCTCTTCCCAGTACGAAATGTCCTTCACCTTTGTAATTCAACAACCATGCAGGACGTTGTAAGCGACGCATAGCCAAATAAAGAGCACGTCCTTGTTCATATGCAACAGCCTCATCCTCATCATTATGTAATATCAACAAAGGTGTATGTATCTTATCAGCCTCCAAAATTGCTGAACTTGCCAGATACTTATCTTTTGCCTCCCATAAAGTCTTTCCCATCCGGCTTTGTGTCTCTTCGTACATAAAATAGCGTGGCAACCCACTTCCATTACGAATTCCTAAATATCCGGTCACCATATCCGTAATTGGAGCCGCTATATTGGCACAAGTGAAAAGATCTGTCTTTGTCACCAAATATGATGTTTGATAGCCAGACCAGCTATGTCCCTGTAAACCTATTTTCCCGGGATGTACTATCCCCTGCTCTATCAGATACTTCGTTCCACTCACAACAGCATCATAACAACTCTGACCGGGAGTCCCAACCGTGAAATGCACATCCGGCATAAACACAATATAACCATTGCTGGCAAAATACATAGGATTCCCTAACGCACTACTCAACAAAGGTGCATGATAAATATTCAACTCACCGGAATGAGTTTCATAAAATTGCACCAACGCCGGATATTCTTTTTGAGGATCATAATCTTCCGGAAGATAAAGCAACCCCTTATTTTCCTTATTCTCATAATTAGTCCACTTTATCAGTTTAACTGTACCCCATTTATAATCTGCTTGTTGAGGATTCGCATTCGTCACTTTAACGGGATTGGAGAAATCGGACTTACTCCACCACAAATCCCTAAATTCCGATACATTCTGACGATTCCAAACGCAATACTCATGATTGTCAGAAAAACGATGTATAGTATATACATAATTCCCCTCCATCAATTTTCTCAGACGGCCTTTCATATCAAGCTGATAGACACCCTCATCCATCGTGTCTTTATCCCAAAGGCTAACTATGACTTTTTCGTCTTTCTGAAAAACATCCTTATCTATATTACTCGTCATTTTACGAATAGATTTGCCATGCTTGCGACCATATCCTTTAGTCAGGCACTCCGGCTGACGTTCTCCTGTCAAATCAATCTTCCACCAGTCATATGCATCGTACAGAAACACATTATTCCCGTCAGCCGTCCACCCTGCTATTCCATAAGCGGGAGCAGGAGCCGGTTTATCATAACTTTCCATGAACATTGGATAACCGATAGCATCAGATATATTAACAACCTTACCGGTAGCACCATCAAACTTATTCCAGACTTGAGCAATCGGATCATACATTACTGCCCACTTGCCATTTACCGACCATTTGGGAGCTGTACGATAACTACGTCCGATCAACCGTTTTGCACCTGTATGCACATTCACTGAATATATATCGAACGGCAACCGATCCAACCACTCACGCTGCATCTTATAAGGAGATTCATCTGTGTAAAGCACATAGTTCAAATTCTCTGCTCCCGATGGTAAGAGTAAATCTACGGTAAATGGAGCAACTTCTGTGAGCTTCTTAGAAAAAATATCATAAATATACGTCACCGACTTATCTTGCCTATAACGTCCGCCCCTTTGTAAAGTCGGAACTTCCATTTCGTTCCACGTCCACAACTCTAATTCAAAACTCTTGTCCGGTTTCTTCTCCGATTCTTCCCTTCTACGGGAAATCTGCTGTGAGTCCCGAAGTTCAAGTATCAAAAAATTATGGCTTTTAGACAAGTCAATACGTCCGACAGACATACCATCAGGCAAAACAATTTCTTTCCGGTCAAAAAGCAAGTTACAACCCGGCTTCTTTAATGAAAAAGCATACCACAAAGAATCATTTACGCTAAACTCCCCGATCATCTCTTTTTCATTAAAACTATAAGAAGAGGGTTCACTCTTTACAGAACTCTGATAAAGAGTCTTATATGGACCAGCTAAAGGGCCATAGCATAGCTCGTTCCTGTCTGACTTTTTACGAATGAAAAGAATAGAACGTCCTCCGTCATATAATGTATGATAGCCGATACTGTCAATATGAAAAGCAACTTCTGTCTTCAGATGACGTACCACCAGCCTGTTAAAAGCCGGAACATGATTTACCGTATCTTTCGACACATTAGTTACAGAGATTGAGTAAGGGGTCCCTTCCACAGGACGAAAAGCCTCTTTATGTTTCCATTCGGTCTTTACTCCCGAAGGCAATGACAACAAAAATGTTTTCATTACTCCTGCCGAGTCTGCCAACCGATAAAAAGCTCCCTGGTCGTTATTATAAAACTCCAGACGCTCTATATCGCCATTCAGCAATATTTCCTTCCGCGTACGGGAATCGAATAAATGCAGTTTTTTTTCTTCCTTGCTAGCCGGATTATATTCCATCAACGATATACGGTAAGTCACCCATCTGCCTGTCGGTGAAATATCCGGTGCATCAATACGTTTCCAAGATGTACATGCTTCTATATCCAACGGTTTCTTTTGAGCCTCAACAGACAAGCTTCCCCCCAGCAACAATCCTGCTATAATCCCTATATATACAAATATCCGGTTCATCTTATCTTCTCCTGTCATCTTTAATCATATCCTTATTCAAATCGACATCAGAATCAGCCGAGTTGTCATGCAATAACAAGCGGGCAAAGTGACGCCACATCTTATGCTCGAAGAAATCCTCAGACTCACCGAAGAATCCATGTGTACATTTCGGCAATACAAACATTTCGAAATCCTTATCAGCCTTAATCAATGCATCCACCAGACGCAATGTGTTAGCAGGATTCACAGTTTTATCCATCGCACCGGTAAACAGCAACAAGCCGTGCTTGTAATTCTTTACCAACTCTTGATTCGGACGTACACGGACACTATAATCATACATCGTACTTTCTACTCCCAAACTATCTTTAGTCGTTTTCACCTTCTCATCTACACCGAAATGAATCTCAACAAAGCCTTTATTATAAATACGATTGTCATGATTACCTGCCGATGAAACAGCAGCCGAATAGAAATCAGGATAAGTACAAATGGCAGCCGCCGACATAAACCCTCCACCGGAATGGCCGTAAATACCGACTTTGGTGGCATCAATAAACGGATAACGGGCAGCCAGTTGCTCAATAGCATATTTATCATCCGCCAACGGATAATCACGCATATTGTTGTATCCATAGGTATGATAAGCCTTTCCGCGCATCGGAGTGCCACCTCTGTGCCCCACAGTGATTACAATGAACCCCAGTTGAGCCAAACGGGTATTATAAACATCATTAATCGTGAAACGTGTCGGCACATATTCGAAGAACGGTCCCGGATAAACATTCGAAATGATAGGATAAACCTTTGTCGAGTCAAAGTCGGCAGGTTTCCACATCACGCCATACAAATCGGTCACTCCATCGGCAGCTTTTACCTTAAAGCGTTCCGGTGCTTTCCATCCCATCTCATAGACAGGCTGCAAATCGGGCTTTTCCAACGTCATAATCACCTTTCCATTCCGGTTACGAACCACATTCACCGGTTCCTGCGAAACAGTAGAATAAGAATCTACCATATATCGGTAAGACGGAGAGATACTGACATCATGTGACGCATTCTCCGGAGTTAACAGACGAACAGCATTCGGACGATCCAGTTGAGCTTCATAAAGAATGTAATAATAAGGGTCAATGCCTTTCTCACGACCATAACCATAGAAATACATCTTACGCCCGATAGTATCAATCTTGGTAACCGGACCAGCTACCCATATTCCATCGGTCAGTTGGTTCTTTAAGTTTCCCGTTGCTGTGTCATACAGGTAATAGTGTCCCCAACCATTACGTTCGGAACGGAAAAGGATTTCTTTCCCGTCATTCAGGAAAGAAACATTACGCATCTGATAATCGAGATATGGTTTGTTTTCTTCATGAATCACTACGCGCACTTTTCCGGTTTCTACGTCTACCTCGCAAATATCCGACTGGTTCCATGGACGGTTATAACGTTGGAAATACAAACGCTTCCCGTCCTTTGAAATATACAATATGTCAATATACTGATCAGGCCAGCGATTAATATCGATTTTCTTCACTTCACGGGTATCGACATCTCCAATCAACAATTCATATTGGGTGACATGTGTATCGCCTGCCAGTTCGGCTTTATAAGTTTTCAGTGTCGGATATGGAGTAGACAACGAATTGATTAACCATAAATCACGCACTTTCCTGTTATCCTCACGAACAGCATAAAAACGATGGCTACCTGGAATCCAATGAGTAGATTCGGCTCCGAAGCGTCCTTCCAGCTTACCCTCATCTTCACGGTTAAATGTATAATTCGGCTCACCGTCCGTTGTCAGTTGTACAGGAATGGTATCTTGCCCTTTCTTTTGATTCCCAACAAAATACAAATTATCCTTGCTGGCATAAAGAAAATAAAGACTATCTGGAGAATACTTCATCCAATACGGATCACTATTTCCATAAGATGGTTTCTCATTAAGCTGCTTCAGTGCTTTCGTATGAATATTGTACGTATAAAGTCCACGGTCAAAATCAATACGAATCGTTTCGTTATCCTTCATGAAAGTGAAAGACAAATATGGATCTGCCGAAGAATAGGCTTTCTTGGTATATACTGCAATTTTACTCAATAATTCAGCCGTATCAAACAGAAGACGTTTTTCCTTTTTCTTCGGATTTACATAATAATACTTCTTTCCTTCACGTGTAGTAAACGAATAATAAAAACAGTCCGTACCATTAATAAACGTTGGCTTGACTTCTGTTGAATACTTTATTATAGGATTCTGTTCTAACAGACGGAACTTTTCCGCTAACTTATAATTCGCTTTCTGCTGTGCATCGGCAAAGCTACATATCAACAATGCAACCACCAGGCACACATATCTAAAGAGAGAGTTTTTCATAAAATCTTATCTATTGTCTTATTTGTTACGGTTAATATCTCCCCAATAGTCTGCACGAGTATCACCCAGCAAATGCTTGGCAAAGAAACGGTACATCTTCTTCTCAAAATACTTATCAGCAGAACCATATCCATGGCCGGCACCCGGAATCACCAGCATATCAAAATCCTTGCCGGCTTCAATCAATGCCTGCGCCATGCGATAAGTATGAGCAGGGTTCACGTTCTTGTCCATATCACCGGTGACGAGCATTAAATGTCCTTTCAAATTCTTGGCAATCTCCGTATTCGGCTTCACATTGAACTTGTATCCATACTCTTTTGTCTCATTACCCAAACTATCTTTTACTACTTTTTCCACTTCCTTCACACCGTTATAGCATTCTCCCCACCCACGATTATAGATATTGTTATCATGATTTCCGGAACAGGAGACAGCAGCTTTATAAAAGTCCGGATAAGTACAGATGGCTGCAGCAGCCATAAATCCTCCACCGGAATGACCGTAGATACCGACTTTTTTACCATTAATAAATGAATACCTCCGAGCTAACTGCTCAATAGCATATTTGTCATCAGCTAATGGATAATCACGCATATTACCATAACCAAACCGATGGTATGCCTTTCCACGCATAGGAGTATCTCCTCTGTGAGACACAGCAATTACGATAAAACCTAACTGCGCCAAACGGATACAACATCTGTCTTCTAAGGTAAATGAAGTAGGAACTTGACCAAAGTAAGGCCCCGGATATACCACAGAAATAATCGGATATACCTTAGTAGAATCAAAGTCTGCCGGTTTCCACATTACTCCATGTAAATCGGTTATATTATCAGCAGCCTTCACAACAAAACGTTCCGGTTTTTTCCATCCGGCTTTGTAGGCTAATTCAATATCCGGCTTTGCCAATTCAAGAATCCCTTGTCCCTTGTTATCTTTCAACATGATTTTAGGTTCCATATCCACTCTTGAATAAGTGTCAATATAGTATCTATTAGACTTCAGGAATTTAACCTGATGCTGACCGTCTTCCGTACTTAATGGAGTTACTCCTTCCCTATCAATATGCACTTTATAGAGCATGTAATAAGATGGGTCAATATCTTTTTCCCTGCCATATCCATATAGATATACTGTTCGCCCCAAAGTATCAATAGAAGCTATCTGACCTGCCACCCACTCACCGGAAGTCATCACATTCTTCAACTTTCCATTACCATCATAATGATAGTAATGCCCCCATCCCGTACGCTCCGAACGAAAAAGAATATCTTTACCATCATTCAAAATAGCGACACTACGAGCATGCGGATCACGATACGGTTTGTCAACTTCATGAATTATTTCTTTCACCTCCATTGTAGAGAGGTTGACAGAACACAAATCCACTTCGTCCCATGTACGTTTCGTACGTTCAAAAAAGAGGTATTTACTATCCTTTGTCACACACAAAGGATTTATGTATTGATCCGGCCACTTACTTATGTCTGTTTTTTTTACGGTACGCCCAATCACATCAACTATAACCAGTTCATTTTGGGTTACATTCTTATCACCAGGGAATTCATAACGATAAGTAGTCAGGGAAGGCCTGTCATCCAACGAATTTATCACCCAAAAATCTCTAAGCAGACGTTCATCTTCGCGTACTAAATAAAGATGCCTTGAATCGGGGCACCAACAGATATCAGACATGACTTCTCCTTCTTCGTCCGTTCCTCCATCATGCGCATAAGAATAATACCGAACTCCATCAGTGGTCAACTGCACTTCCGTCGTATCCATTCCCATCTCCCCATTACCTTTCACATACAGATTGTGTTTCTTCACATACACAAGATATTTTCTGTCTGGCGAATATTTCATCCATGAGTAACGATCAAATAATGACCGACTCTTTTCTTTCTTTTTCTCTACAATCTGGTGTGTCAGGCGATTATATTCATAGTTCCTACCTTTATAAGAAAAAGAAAAAGAAGCCAGGTTTTCAGAAAATTTGATATCACTCAACTCCAGTTTATTCCTGTCCACTACACCCCTAGTAATCTGTGCAATTCCCGATGCCAGTTTCCCTTTATCAAACAATGGTTCTTTTAACCGACGTTCAGGATCTACAAAATAGTAATCCTTCCCGACAGTCGTATGAAATTCAAACCAAAACTTATCTGTTCCATTAATTTCATTCGGCCAGAGATTTAGACTATTAGCAGTAAAATTACCCCCTAAACCGAAAGCCTGAAATTCATTTGCCAATTCATAGTTGGCCTGCTGTTGGGAAAAAGCATGCAGAATGCCTGACCAAGCAAATAAAACTATAAATAATATTCTTTTTCTCATATTCAAATAAACAAAGGAGAATCACATAAAGTATTCAAGACTCAATGCGATTCCCCGCATAATCTATATAGATCAAGTTATTTTAAAGGTCATACTGAACAATCTGGTTAGCATTTCCTATTTTATATAGTACATCCACTATTTTTCCAAAATTATTATCTCCCTCCTTCTCACTTTCCTCATTCGGGTATAATTGTTTTATTTTTACATCATTAACCAATCCTGATTCTTGCTTGTCCTTCTCTTCCACCCCATATATAAAGAAACTTCCGTCTTCCAAGGCAACCCCTAACTGACCGTTGTAAACTCCATATTTTGGATACAAATATATATCATTAGATGAAAGAGCAATCACCTTCTTGTCAAATGTATGAATCAATTTTGGAGCAGATGCCACACCTTTCACATATTGGCAATACCACAATTCATTCCCCATTGCAATAACAACATACTGCTTTTGTTCAAATACAGCCATATCTGTATACTCTTTATTTTTCAATGACGTCAAGTCATTTTCATAATAATCATATATATCCCATTTTTTATTCTTCATTCTGAAATAGCGCAATTGATAAGACATATCGTTACCCTTCATCAAGGCAACCCATGCTTGCATCATGTCGCCATTCACATTAACTGACGCAGTTTTCATTGTTACAATACTTTCATCACGCATATTCTGAAAGTTCTTAGCATCCTCTCCTTCAAATTCAACTATTTCTCCGGTATCCTTCACCGTATTATCATAAAATGTCGGATCATTGGAACTATTCTTCACCCCACCTCCATTTCGAATAATTACCAATGAGTTATCCTCTTCACGGAGAGCCAGAACCGCATCCATATTTCTGTCCTTAAACTTCTGTACAGGATATAAAGCACTGAATTTAGTATAATTCCACAGTGGAATAGACATATAGGCTCCAGCATGAAAATCATTTGCAACCGGCTTCGTGTGCATATAAATATATCCATTTTCATCACGAATAAATTTTGCAGAGTAAGACATGGCAGCTTCTACAGGTTTGAAGCCTCCCACCGGCAAATCCCCATAGAACTCATCCTCTGTATATACTTCACGCTCCAAAGTATTACCGTTCAGCTCCACCCAACGATCTTGCATCACTACCAGTTCATCATATACAGTCTCTACCTGTCCGAAAGTACTAGGATAACCCAAATGCTCAAAAACACCTTTGGGGTTGGTTCCTAAATCTTTGACTAAATACTTTTCGACAGAATGATATGCGATAGAATCACGTACCACTTTCTCACCCCAGATATTCACAGTTTCTGACACACCATACAAGGTCTTAATCTTGATAAATGAAAGTGTTGACTTTCCATCTACGTCAGACAAAACCACCCATCCTCTCTGATAAGGAGAACGAACCAAAATATCTGTTGAAGCAGAGTACTTAACCCCTGTTTTATTGTCGATGACGGAAAATGTGAGTTCAAACAATCCGATCTTATGAGAATTGAAAGTATACGAAGGTGCTTTTACATTCAACAATTCTCCGTCTAGTCTCCATTCGTAACTCACATCCGGATCTGTTTTATCAATTGTAAACTCAAACGTAGGTGTTATAACTAAGTCTTCATCTATCCCAACACTATAGTTTTTTTCAATATTACTAATAGTGCCTTTCAGTTCATTAATCGGTGTATAATCATAATTGTTTTTATCATCCAGGCAACTGCAAATGCTACTCAATAAAAGTAGTAATAAAATATAAACTGTTATCTTTTTCATACTTCTTCCGTTTTTTAATTATCCGGCAACAGGAATTTCCATTTTACCATACTCATCACTCATGGGTTCATCCGGATGTTGAGTATTATAATCTTTAATTCTATTTTTCAGACGCAGTGCATATTTACGCAATATAAACATATCTTTTCCGTCAAATACCACCCCGTCTTTTTTCAATTCTTCCAAAAACATTAAATATTTCTTTTCCGAATACCTCCCCAAATACCATTCTTCAACAATGTTGTAGGGATTATTCACATCACCGTCGTTTCTAGTCCACCACTCAGGTGCAAACAACAAATTAGATACGGAAATAATAGCACGTGAATAGACACTCGGACCTTGACGAACCTCACCACCGTCATTCACTTGCAACGTCAGCAGTTCAGCTTTCGTATCCAATTTTTCGTAATACTTCAGAACCACCAATATTTCTCCGGTTAGTTCTCCTGCTTTAATTACGCACTTCTCTGGCAATTCATATTGGGTAGCAGGCAAAGTCGTTCGTTCCGGATCTACACTGACCGTAAACTCCAAATCCTTATCCTGTACTTTTCCAGAAATGGTAACTCCTAATAATATCTTAGCATTTTCACCTTCATTGTAAAACTTAAAAGATACACCTGTTGTATCTGTTGTCATATTTTTCTCAAATGCAATATATGACACATCATTTGTATGGGTCAGTAATCCTTGCTCCTCACAAGAAGTAAAGAAGGAGACTCCCAACAATACAATGACTATATAAAAACTTATTCTTTTCATATATCTTCAATCTTTCAAAATTTAAATATTGCTTTCCGAATCAGGCAATGGCATCACCAAATTATCTTCAATCGCCGGATATTCTACGGACTGCTTTTCATCCGACCCTTCCAAGTTCCGTTTCAAACGCTTGTATAAAAAGAAAGTCTGTCCTTCGCCAATAAACTCGCGACGGGCGTCATCAACAATCAGATTAATAAAGTCTTGCTTCGTACCCGATTTGCTAAGGTCAGGAGAACTAATACCTCTCCCTTGTTTCACAGTTTTAAGATATGTCTTGGCCAATTCCTTATCTGTATCATAAATAGCCTCTGCAGCTATATAATATACTTCAGACATACGAATCATAGGCACCATTGTACTATTCACTTTACCAAAACCAGAACCTTCATCTTGTTTTTTATACTTCAATGAACGATAAAAAGAAGAAGTATTCGGTCCTAACTGATACTTAAGACGCCAGTCTTTATCGCTTTCGGTACCGAAGAATTTCGTTATCACAGCATCACTCAAAGCCAGATACTTTTCATCATCCGGTTTGGTAGCATTATCACTTGCATGATTAATCTCCAAATCCCAATCAGTCTGATCTGTAGAATATAATGCAAATATAATGTCTTCATACATCTTTATATTCCCATTCTCTATATTCATAGGTCCACTATAACTACTTGTTACTGCCTTATAATAACCTTTATCAGCATTAATATCTATTAGTAACTTCGCTGTTTCATAGGCCTTTTCCGATTGTCCTGCATATAAGTAAACACGAGCCAACTCCGCAGTTACGGCATGATAATTAAGATGGAATCCTCTGTACCACACAAAACGTTCTTCTCCGGAAGGAGACTTAGTAAAACGATTACCCGAAGTAAACTCTGATGACTTATCCACATCCTTCAAAATCTTTTGCGCTTCTACTAAATCAGCGATGATGCGTTCCAAACAGTAACCGACTGTTTGTCGATCGGATAAATAAGATGGATATTTGTCCACATAAGGAATAAAAAGCCTATCTCCCGGATTCATAGCCAAAGACGGCGCATATATACGTAACAAATCAAAATGCATATACGCCCGTAAGGCAATAGCTTCTCCTAAAATCATATTTTTCTCCTGCGTACGTTTGTAGAACAGCATTGTATCTTCCTCTGCCACCTGCTGTGCAAGGTTATTACAATTGGCTATGATATTCCACGCTGCGCTCCACATAGCATCTGTTGTAGGAGTAAGTTCAGAGTTCTTATACAAAAACTTCGATAATTTCTTCATAGCTTTACCACCACCGCTGTCGGGGGCTTTGTCCAAGTCATATACCTGTCCCCAGCCATCTATCAACCCCCAGCTCAGATTACTACCGTACAAATCGAAAGTCGCCAACTTCCGGTATATACCGTTCAGAGCTGTACGATAACCATTTCCTGTCTCAAACAAATATTCTTCCTTTATCTCATCCGCAGGTCTCACGTCCAGCCAGTCACTACAAGAACTGAACGAGATAGCTGCTAGACATGACACAAATATTATTGTATATATCTTTTTCATTTTTTCTTCTTTTTTTAGAACTGTGCTTTTAATGAGAATTCCACTTTCCAAGATCTCGGATAGCTCAATCCGCGTTCCTGTTTAATAGAGGACCAGTTTATCAAGTCGCTCGTAGAAGCTTCCAGACGAAGCAGATTCATGCGGAGATGTTTTTTTATCCAGTCACGGTTAAAATCATAGCTGACATTCAATGAATTCAATCGAACCAATGCTTTATCCTGCACGAAACGTGATGTTGGCAAAGTAGTCATCCCCCGGTCTTTAATATCTTTAAACTGAGCTATGTCACCCGGTTTTTTCCATCTGTCCGTCAATACGCGTAAATCGACATTCTTGTTCACTAAGTCCGCATTTTCCACATTGTTGACCAATGTTTGATTGTATTCCTGTCCACCCCACTCATAAAGAAATGAAGCAAACAGAGTCCAATTCTTATACGACAGGTTCAACCCGAAAGCACCACTACATTTAGGTTCTGTATTTCCAACTACAACCTCCTGCGCAGCATTCCACTTATCAGCTATAGAGCCATCACGGTTCAAAAAGATCTCTTTACCCGTAGTAGGATCAATGCCCAATGAACGTACAGCCCAAATTGAAGTCAGAGAAGCTCCTTCCTCATACTGTGGCAGTGGTACCGAATATTCCGCACCATGAGACAGCCCTAATGTTTCTTGATAAAGTGCTTCATTTTTATAATAAGCGGCCACTCTCTCATTATATGCTTTCTGAGAGTCGGAAATCTTCAGAATCTCATTCTTATTGTGCGCCATATTTCCCCATAACGCCACATTCCAGTTTCTGTCACGATAAATATCCGCACGAAGTTTTAATTCTACGCCTTTGTTGGCAACTTGTCCCATATTATCTTTGTAAGTAGAGAAACCGGAAGTTTGGGAAAGAGTGACATCATTCACCAAGTCAATTGTCTTATTATAGTAATACTCGAAATCAACAGTCAGGCGATCATGGAACGTTTTTGTTTCGATACCAACACTCAGCTTATCCGTCTTTTCCCAAGTCAAATCTTTATTACCTAAAGCTTTCAATACAGCCCCATAACCTGTTATATACCATTCATCAAATAAAGTTTCATACATCGTCGTTGCAGCATAAGCCGGGAAATTAACTTTACCGGTACGCCCATAAGAAGCACGTAATTTTAACTTATTGATATATCCGTTACTTTTGAAGAAATCATAGTTATGAATATTAACACCTAAACCTCCAGAGAAGAAAGGAGCCCACTTCTGATTCGCCCCAAACTCTGACGAACCGTCGAAACGTACAGAAGCGTCTACCAAATAAATATCATTCCACGTATAATTGGCAGAAGCTAATACGCTAACCCTTCGTGTGGTATTCTCAGTACGAGTAGGTTTCTTATATACTTCCGCCGCATAATTCAGAGAGTGAAACTCACCCGACGGAAATCCACGATAATGAGCATTGGTACTCTCAGTGGTACCTGAAGCTGCTTCCCAACCTGCTGAAACATTCAAATTGTGCTGCTTGTTAAAGCTACGTGTATAGTATAAAAAAGCATTGGAATTCCAATCCAAACTTTCTCCATTCGTCGTATACAAATCACCGGCAAGATTATTATCTTTTGAACCTGTAACACTAGTCTTACTTGAAAGCGGATCAATAAACTTCTCTGATTTGGAATATTTCTTCGTTACACTGAACTGCCCTTTAACCGTCCAGTAATCATTCAGGTACCAGTTAAAGCTCAAATTATCAATAACCTCATCATAAGAGTTCCAATTATAATTACCCAAAGTTGCTTCATATAGCGGATTATTATTGTCACGTCCGCTAATTTTCGAATATGTGAGTTTCTCCCGGAGTGTTCCATCATCTTTATAAGGAGAGTCATAAGGCTGTAGTCCGCTAAAATCACTAAACGAACCATACGGAGATTCTTTCGATTTCGTATGCCCGAAAGATACATAGTTTCTTACTTGCAAATTCTTGATGCGATAATCCAAAGAGAAGCCTGCACTATAGCGATTACGTTCTGTACCCTTCATCACACCATCTGCTATATTAAATGAACCGTCCACACCATAACGCAAATTAGGTGTTCCTCCCTCTAAGTAAATACTGTGCTTATGATTGAAAGAATTTTGAAGTGGAATAGACATCCAATCCGTATCTACTCCTTTTTGAATTAAAGCGTATTTCTTATAATAGTTGTTCATCCCTACCGCAGTCGATGGAATGTTAGCTTGTCCTTTATCAAATAATCCTGCGAGACGCTCTATTTCCAGCTTCTCCGATGCATTTGCCAAATTATAATCCCGTAAATCGGGCATTTCCAACGTTCCTGTAAAGTTATAAGAGACACGAACCTCTCCTGCTTTCGGAGCAACAGTAGTAATTACCACCACTCCATTAGCAGCACGTGAACCATACATAGCAGTAGCAGCAGCATCTTTCAAAACCGTCAAACTCTCAATACGGGTAGGATCCAAGTCATATACCTTCTCAATGCTTACTTCAAAACCGTCCATGATAAAAGTTGGTAAATTAGGATTATTCTCCAAATTTGATTTTGAAAGCTGATCTTTATCCAGTTCTTTAACGCCAAAACCGGAACGTCCACGAATATACATTTCTGGTAAAGCATTCGGGTCAGAACCAAATTGTACGTTATCTACCAAACGGAAAGAGGGATCGAATGACTGGATCGCCCCAATTATATTTGTCTGTGACACCTTACGCAAGTCATCACCCGAAATCTGAGTCGAACTACCCGTAAAACTGGATTTACGTACATTGCTATATCCGGTCACAACCACATCTTCCAATGTTTTGACATCATCCACCAATGTAATTTCAACCGTTTTCCGACGAGTAGCATCCACTTGGACAGTTTGCTTCTTCATACCTATAAAAGAAACTTCCAACACCACCTTATCACTTTTTACGTCCAAAGTAAATTCACCTTCAATATTGGTAGAAGTACCTGTACGAGTACCTTTAACAATAATACTAGCTCCGGGAATCGGCTCTCCATGTGAGTCTGTCACCATACCACGGACACGGTTTTCACGCTTTTGTTTTCGAATGACAACAATACCGTCTTTCATCACATAGTCAAACCCTTGAGGATTCAACACTAATTTAAGAGTTGTATCCCATCTCTCGTTCTTCACATCAAGTGATACCGAAGGAACACCCTTGAACATTTGTGAATTATATAACATATTCACACCTGTCTGTTTTTTCACTGCATCCAGGACAGTCTCTATAGAGACATTGTGCAGTTTCAAAGTCACCGTCTTGTCTTGTGACGGTAATGCCCATGCACTAAACGTACAGCACATTGCCACTAGAAAACATAGCAGCCATCGTTTTTCTCTCATAAATTAATAATTAAACTTTTGTGTACCTAATATTCTAACTATTCTAATATTCTATCTTTTCCATTCCTGTTCTTCCACTTTGTCATATATCAATATATTCCTGCCACTGATTTTATAAGTAAGGTCTCCTGTCAGTTCCAGTGCATCCAGGAATGAATTTATTGTTCCGTAGCGTTTCAAGTTACCACTATAGGTAATGTCGCGCAGGTTAGGGGTTTCGTAATAAACCTGTATGTCGTACCAGCGTTCGAATGTCTTCATTATATCGCCCAAGGGACGGTCATTAAAGATGTACATACCATCTACCCAACCAACATATTCTTCCAAATCCACCTTGCGTTTCGTTGAACTATTGGCAAATACAACAGCTTGTTCACCCGGTGAGAGAGTAACCGTTTCCGCATTTAATGTAGAGAATTTCACTTTTCCATGTACTAGGGTTGTATAACAAACAGGGGTATCGGCATAAGCATTCACGTTGAATTCAGTACCAAGTACAGTTATTTCCCCGAGATGAGTTTGTACCACAAATGGATGATTCTCATCTCCTGCTACATCAAAATAAGCTTCACCCTCCAAACGCACAATTCGACGTTTACCGGCAAAACGTACCGGATAGGTCAATTTAGAACCGGCATTCAAATGTACTGTCGTTCCATCTGCAAGGATTACAGTATTTTCACCTCCACGCGGTATTACCAGTTCATTTGATTTGCCAGATTGTTCTTCAATGTTTTTCTCCTCATGTTGTGTCGTGACGGTAGGCTGATAAGACAGCACTCCTTTCTTATATTTTACTTGAACGCCATCTACTACTACGCTTACTTCTTTTCTATGCACATCAATCACGCTGCCATCGGACAAAGTCAATTGTGCCTGCTGCGTTCCCGGCTGAATCAAAGTTTTCCCTTCTTTTTCCGATGAGATATAATTCGACATATAGAAAGAAAGAGCAACGGCTAAAGTAACGACAGCCGCAGCAGCGTACCACCCCACCCGACGAGAACGACTCTTCCGGCCTTTCGATTCCATCTGCCCGATACTCTGAAGAAAAGACTGATAAGCTTTCTTTGACGAATATTTTTGATATTCTCCAAAGGCGACTTTCAAAGTCTCCCCGCTCTGTAACTGCTCGTATACATTTCGTAAGTCCGGACATTCTGCCAACCGTTTCTCAAGATCTTTTTGTTCCACTTCATCAGCCTCCCCCAAAAGAACCTTTCTCATTAAAGCAGCGTCTTGATATACATTTTCGAACTTCTTCATCTTATTGCGTTTTTTTAATTAAACAATTGTTTAATTCATCTTTATTATAGATATACACAACTCATAAAAACGGGTGACAAAAAGATGACATCTTTTTGAGATAAAAGAATAATGAATCAGAATTTAGAGGTAGAAATATATCATAATGTCATTATATAGAAGAAAAAGATTTGATTTTAACAAATAGAATAAATTTTAATCAATCAATAAAAAGACAAAGAAGTATCAGAATGTTTTTTTATTTTTAGAAAAATAAAAAAAGAATTATGGAATGAATGGAATCCCCCAACCTTTCACGGAGGAATTTATAGCTGCGAGTCTTTTGGGTTTTGACAGTATTGATACTTATCTCCAGACGTTCCGCTATCTCTTCCCATGTATGTCCCTCAATTCTCATTAAAATAATCCGACGTTGTTCGGCAGGAAGTTCTTCGATATAGCAATAGAGTTGCCGGATAATTTCTTCTTTTACTGTCAGTGCATAAATCGTATCTTCGTCCACCATACTTTCTTCTTCCGCCAAAGAACTTAAAATAGTATCATGAATTTGATTATTACGTATATATAATAAGGCATTATTATAGCAGGCACGATAAAGATAATTGGTAAGTTCTTTAATATCAGAAAAGGTACGCTTCCCCTCCCATACAGAAATAAAAACTTCCTGTACCAAATCTTCCACCGCATCGGGGACTGGCAATATCTTGGAAACATAAACACATAAAGCAGTATAAAAACGATCGTAGAAATCGCCCCACATCTTTTTATCCTTCCGGTTTACTCCCGCTACTATGATGTCAATTTTATCGTTCATACTGTCACTTTTCCTGCGAAAAAAGAGAACAAAATTTATAAAAATCACCGTAACTACTTACTTTTGCGATATTTATGAATGCAAATATATTGTTTTTTTCAGAAACGCAGACCTTGCCGACTTACAAAATAAAAAATAAAATGCAACAGGGCACAAAAGGCGCAAGCTTTAAAGAGGAATATAAAAATAAGAAATACTTCGATTAGTAATAACATTATTTGCAATAAAATCATTACCAATCAAAATATGTTCGGGACTTGATTGTTTACTACTTTCTGATTGCTATGATATATGCTGTCATTCACAGTCGTCACAGAGGCGTAACCATCTTATTCACAGATATCTTATGTGAACAGGTAGTATCATTCTCACTCTTCACAGCCCTTCACTTTCTTCACCAAATACACATTGCCCAATCTCGTATGCTGTCGACTGATACCCGTTGCAGTCAGAATCTGCGCCAATTGGATAGGAGTACAATTACGAAGTACAGCCGGAAACCTCTTTTTCAATTCTTGATGAATGATAGCGGCGGAGAGTGACAGACAATCCGGTTCATCCAACATGGCAGGCGCGTATATGTTGCACACAATGTCTTCTATGGGGTTGACATGATAGTATGCGCTATTATGACGTTGCAAAGCATGTTCTTCCTCCTTGTTGAACCAGTGACGGGCACCTGCAAGCAATTCCTCTTTCAGTTGGGCGTAGATTTGTGAATGTTCAATTCCGGTACAGTCAATATCATGCTCCGCTTCAATGCAGATGAATCTGCGGCTGCCTGTCGGATCGCACAGTAAGTCAGTCCGGTTACTTGTTCCGATGAAAGAGGCGATACGAGGCAGCGACCGGAAATTTTTCTGATAGGCTTTGCAGATGTTGAGGCTGGACATTTGCATCAGATTTTTAAGTAACGGCATCTTTTGTGCTCCGAATTTATCAAATTCGTCCATGTTTAGTAACCCCATCTCGGCTAGGAGACGTTCGGGATTGCCTTGTGCGGTTAGTTTCAGATTATCCGAATAATAACGGGCTAGTTGTGGCGGCATCAGCATACGGCAGAAAGTGGATTTATGGCGTCCCTGTTCTTCGCTGATAAGTATCGGGGCTACGCTGTTTGCTTGTGTTTGATTCACTCCCAGCCATTGGGCGGCAAGTCCGAGCATCCAGGTGTGAAAGCTTTTTATCCATATAGGAGTGTCGGATACTCGCTTCGCCAAGGGCTTCAACCGATCCGTTCCGTCCCAGGCAGGTAGTTCGTTCATATAAAGCCGGAAAGGGTGGTAGCTTTCCACTAGGGTAGAGTAAATGTATCTTTGAAGGTCCTTGTCCCAGCAGTTGATTCCTTCTTTGTGGGCTTCCAGGCAGAAAGTATTCAGTTCTCGCTTGTCTATGCGGCAGAAAGGAATTTCTCGTTGCCCGGAGGGGCGAAATTCGGTTTCTTCGGTGAGTAAGTTGTAGCGGAAGTCATATCGTACTTTCAAAAAGTCAATCACTTGTCGTGTTAGAAGGACGGGGTGTTTATGTACTTCTTGTTTATATGCTTCCTGTTCATCTATTTCTTGCATTTTCGGTACGTTCTTTGAAGTGTTCGGTGAAACGATGACGTTTGACGATTCTTTCATCAATGCTTGTATTCTTTTTGCCAAACGTTTCGAGTTATATTCTAATGTCTTCATATTTTTCTTGTTTTTTAAATGAATAAATGTTGTTTTTTCGACCGGTTGATGCTGCTAAGGTATAACATGAAATATGGGGTTTGCAAGTATTTAACTAAGAAAATATTTATTTTCTTCTGAAACGAAAAACAAGCTTTCCTATGCTGATATATCGTTACTTTGTCGTATCTTTAGTGCTTGTTTAGGAAAAGCCGACTGGAGTTGTCCGGTTGGCTGACAATAGTTGACTGAACAGCCGATTCCAATCGTCCGAATAGCCGATTAAAGTTGTCCTATGATGAAGTTACACATTTAAATTGATAAGAAGTAATGGCTATTGTGTTTGATTGGTATGAAAATCCTAATGCTTCTTCGGAAGAAGAAGCGGCGTTGCATCCGCGTATCTTTATGAATGGAAAAGTGGATACGGATACTCTTTGTTACAAGATTCATGACTACAGTTCGTTGACTGTGGGCGATGTAAAGAATGTGCTTGATAACTTATCGAAGATTCTCGGCGAGTCGTTGCGAGAGGGAAAAGAAGTACATATCGAGGGGATCGGCTATTTTTATCCCACTTTGGCTGCTACGGGGAAAGTGACTCGTAGCACTCCGCATAAGACTAATAAGGTGGCTTTCAAAACTGTCCGATTTCGCCCTGACAGTAATCTGAAAGGACATTTTGTGGGTGTCCGCGCCAATCAGTCCAAGTATGTCCGTCATTCGGAGAAGGTGTCAGAGGTGGAGATTGATATGCTGTTGAAAGAATATTTTGCCGAACATCAGATGATGACCCGCCGTGATTTTCAGGAAGTGTGTGGTTTGGCACGTACTACGGCCAAAACGCATTTGGTACGTTTGCGTGGAGAAGGAAAGCTGGTGAATATCGGTTTGCGCAATCAGCCGATGTATGTGCCTGCTCCCGGTTATTATGGCGTATCCAGAGATGCGGCACATCCTTCACGGTAATGACTGTGAAGGATATGAAAGAGGTATTTTCACTCAACGAATCACGTAAAAAGACTGATAAATTGAGACTTATCTCAATGTGAAGAGAATGAACAAAGGGCACAAAAAAAGAGCGAATCATTCCGCTCCACCTTTAAAGAATCCCCATAAATGGGATTCTTCTTTTTCTTCATCTTTCATTTACTCTTTACCTGAAAACGTCTTTTTCCTAATACCTAATCAAAACAATCTTTTTCCTAAAAACTAATCTTAAAATCTAATACCTTAGTTTTATAAACTAATACCTTTTAATTATTACCTTTTTCTAATACCTAAAATATAAGTAGTTTCACAACTACACTGCAAAGGTATAGCTGTTTGCGAAAACAGCAAAAGCCATCATACAAAAAATTACATTCAGACTTATTTTTTTGACTTATGTCAAGACGTAGGGTAGATTTTGAGTGTAAACCTCACGTTTATTTTCACAACAATCCGCATTTTCAACAAATCTTTCCTTTTACTCTCTAGTTGCACTCATAATTGAGCAAGCACACAACTAACAAAAAGAAAGCAAAACAAGGGATTGAAAAGACAAACTATTGCCATTCCATCCCAAAATATACAATCACAAAAGCCAATAAGCGGTCTATTTTCGAACAATCTGCATATTTCTAACCCGAAATTACGGCGTTTTTTCAGTTAAGCCGGATTCCTCCTCGGATTTTCAGAAGCAAAAACAGCTTGAAGATACAAGTCTCACAACTTTTCTGTAACTTTGCAGCGTTTGATAATAAATAAGATAGGAATGGATTTTAAGTACGACGTAATTGTAATTGGTGCCGGACATGCTGGTTGTGAAGCAGCGGCAGCCGCTGCTAATTTAGGTTCCAAAACTTGTCTCATCACTATGGACATGAACAAGATTGGACAGATGAGTTGCAATCCGGCTGTAGGAGGAATCGCCAAAGGACAAATTGTACGTGAAATAGATGCATTGGGTGGACAGATGGGATTAGTGACAGATGAGACTGCCATTCAATTCCGAATTCTAAACCGCTCGAAAGGTCCAGCCATGTGG
Source organism: Bacteroides sp. LFL-34 (assembly GCF_027257075.1). Taxonomy (NCBI): domain Bacteria; kingdom Pseudomonadati; phylum Bacteroidota; class Bacteroidia; order Bacteroidales; family Bacteroidaceae; genus Bacteroides; species Bacteroides sp. LFL-34. Next base: position 246,463 of record NZ_JAPQKZ010000003.1, read on the forward strand.
AGCCCCCGCGCCCAATGCGACCGGGCTAAGTTCATTTGGTCCTGGCGAGAGAAACTGGAAAATACACCCAACCTTCATATCTGGCAAGATACCGTATGTGAACTGCTCGTAGAAAACGGTGAGGTCACTGGATTGGTCACCGCATGGGGCGTCACCTTCAAAGCGAAATGCATTGTGCTCACCGCAGGAACTTTCCTCAACGGACTGATGCATGTAGGACGTCATAAATTACCGGGAGGAAGAATGGCCGAACTGGCTTCCTATCAGTTGACCGAATCCATCGCCCGCCACGGTATCACCTACGGAAGAATGAAAACCGGTACTCCGGTACGAATTGACGCACGTAGTGTTCATTTTGACCAGATGGAAACACAAGACGGCGAATCGGACTTCCACAAGTTCTCATTCATGAATACTAGCACGCACCACTTAAAGCAACTTCAATGCTGGACATGCTACACTAATGAAGAAGTACACCGGATTCTGCGTGAAGGTTTGCCGGATTCTCCCCTGTTCAACGGACAGATTCAAAGTATCGGGCCACGCTATTGTCCGAGCATCGAAACCAAGATTGTCACTTTCCCGGATAAAGATCAGCACCAGTTATTTCTCGAACCGGAAGGAGAAACGACACAAGAGTTATATCTTAACGGATTCTCTTCTTCGCTTCCGATGGAAATACAAATTGCAGCATTAAAACAAATCCCGGCTTTCAAAGATCTGGTTATCTACCGCCCGGGATACGCTATCGAATATGACTATTTCGATCCGACTCAATTAAAACATACGTTGGAATCGAAGATTATCAAAAATTTGTTCTTTGCCGGACAAGTAAACGGAACCACCGGATACGAGGAAGCAGGAGGACAAGGATTGATAGCCGGTATCAATGCACACATTAACTGCCACGGCGGAGAAGCATTTACTTTGGCTCGCGATGAAGCATATATTGGCGTATTAATCGACGATTTGGTTACCAAAGGTGTGGATGAACCTTACCGTATGTTTACCTCGCGTGCGGAATACCGCATTCTGCTTCGCATGGATGATGCCGATATGCGCTTAACAGAGAAAGCATTTAAGCTTGGGTTGGCAAAAGAAGATCGATATCAGTTAGTAAGAGGCAAGAAAGAAGCCGTGGAACAAATCATTTCTTTCGCGCGCAACTATTCGATGAAACCGGCACTAATCAACAATGCTCTCGAAAAGATAGGGACAACGCCCCTACGTCAAGGTTGTAAGTTGATAGAGATTCTGAACCGCCCGCAAGTGACAATAGAAAATATAGCAGAATATGTTCCGGCGTTTCAACGCGAACTGGAAAAAGCGACGAGTTCGGATCAAGACCGGAAAGAAGAGATTCTCGAAGCTGCCGAAATCCTAATCAAGTATCAAGGATATATTGATAGAGAGAGAATGATAGCTGAAAAACTAGCACGATTGGAGAGTATTAAGATTAAAGGAAAATTTGACTATTCCACCATTCAATCCCTTTCCACCGAAGCTCGGCAAAAGCTGGCAAAGATAAATCCGGAAACAATCGCGCAAGCGAGCAGAATTCCGGGAGTCTCTCCTAGCGACATCAACGTGCTGCTGGTGCTTTCGGGACGATAAGCGGCAACGTTTCACGTGAAACAAAGCATTTAAAGAAACGATATAATTCAATGATTATGAGCAAAGAAACACTAATCAAAAGCATTCGGGAAGTACCCGATTTTCCGATTCCCGGAATCCTGTTCTACGACGTCACTACTCTATTCAAAGATCCATGGTGCTTGCAGGAATTATCCAATATCATGTTCGATATGTATAAGGATAAAGGAATCACCAAGGTGGTGGGTATAGAATCAAGAGGCTTCATTATGGGACCGATTCTGGCAACCCGTCTAAACGCCGGTTTTATTCCAATCCGCAAGCCGGGCAAACTCCCAGCAGAAACGATTGAAGAAAGCTACGATAAGGAGTACGGCAAAGACACGGTGCAAATCCACAAAGATGCACTGGACGAGAATGACGTAGTTCTACTACATGATGATTTGCTGGCAACAGGAGGCACTATGAAAGCAGCTTGCGAATTGGTGAAAAGACTAAAGCCTAAAAAGATATATGTAAACTTCATCATCGAATTGAAAGAACTGAATGGAAAATCATTGTTTGGAGATGACGTAGAAGTAGAATCGGTATTGTCTTTATAAAGGATTTGCCTCTATTTACAGAGAATGTGTCAAAAGTAAGTAGCTAGCGATCTTTCGTACCTAACAATTATGAATACAGAACCAGAAAGCAGAGACAATGAATATTTGAAAGGGATTGTAGCCAACCTTCCCGAGAAACCGGGTATTTACCAATACTTGAACACGGAGGGCACAATTATATACGTTGGAAAAGCTAAAAATCTAAAGAAAAGAGTCTACTCCTACTTCAGCAAAGAGCATGAACCGGGAAAGACACGAGTGCTGGTCAGCAAAATCGCCGATATTCGTTATATTGTAGTCAACACGGAAGAAGATGCGTTATTGCTGGAGAATAATCTGATAAAGAAATATAAGCCGCGCTACAACGTTCTATTAAAGGATGACAAGACATACCCTTCTATTTGCGTACAAAACGAGTATTTTCCCAGAGTTTTCAGAACAAGGAAGATTATCAGGAACGGTTCTTCGTATTATGGACCGTATAGTCACATACCATCCATGTATGCGGTACTGGATCTGATAAAGCATTTATATCCTTTGCGAACTTGCAGTTTAAACCTAACTCCGGAGAACATACGGGCTGGTAAGTTCAACGTATGCCTGGAATATCATATAAAGAACTGCGCAGGACCATGCATCGGGCTACAATCACAGGAGGATTATCTCAAAAACATTGATGAAATCAAAGAGATCCTGAAAGGAAATACACAAGAAATCAGCCGTATGCTACTGGAAAGGATGCAGACATTAGCCGGTGAGATGAAGTTTGAAGAAGCACAGAAGGTGAAAGAGAAATATCTTCTGATAGAAAACTACCGTTCCAAATCGGAGGTAGTAAGCGCTGTATTGCACAACATAGATGTATTTTCTATTGAAGAGGACGAGTCCAATTCCGCTTTCATCAACTATCTGCATATTACAAACGGCGCCATTAACCAGGCGTTTACATTCGAATATAAAAAGAAGCTGAATGAATCAAAAGAAGAACTTTTGACACTGGGTATTATCGAAATGCGGGAACGCTATAAGAGTCAATCCAGAGAGATTATAGTGCCTTTTGAACTTGATTTGGAGCTAAACAACATCGTATTTACCGTTCCACAGCGGGGAGATAAAAAGAAATTGCTGGATCTTTCGATTCTAAACGTGAAGCAATACAAAGCCGACCGTCTAAAACAGGCGGAAAAGCTGAATCCGGAGCAAAGAAGTATGCGATTAATGAAAGAGATACAGCAAGAGTTGCATCTGGACAGACCGCCTTTGCAAATTGAATGCTTTGACAACTCAAACATACAGGGTTCTGATGCCGTGGCCGCTTGCGTTGTCTTTAAAAAGGCTAAACCCTCAAAGAAGGATTATCGGAAATACAATATAAAGACGGTTGTAGGACCTGACGACTATGCATCCATGAAAGAGGTCGTCAGAAGACGTTATCAGCGCGCTATTGAAGAGAACACCCCTCTGCCCGACCTGATTATCACCGATGGTGGAAAAGGCCAAATGGAGGTCGTTAGAGAGGTGATTGAAGATGAGCTGAACTTAACAATCCCGATTGCCGGACTGGCAAAGGACAATCGCCATCGCACATCGGAACTGCTTTTTGGATTTCCTCCGCAGACTATCGGTATCAAACAGCAAAGCCCGTTATTCCGTTTGCTGACACAGATTCAGGATGAGGTGCACCGCTTTGCCATCAGTTTCCATCGTGATAAACGCAGCAAACGGCAGGTAGCATCGGCATTAGACAATATCAAAGGGATTGGAGAAAAGACAAAAACAGCGCTTCTGAAAGAATTTAAGAGCGTAAAACGGATCAAAGAAGCCTCTTTTGAGGAGATTTCCGCTGTGATTGGAGAAGCGAAAGCCAAGACTGTAAAAGAAGGTTTAGGTAACGAACAACAATAAGGAAATACGTCAGCCAAGGCGGCACTGTTCGAAAGTTCGAGCAGTGCCGCTCTAAATTTCAAACCATAACAATCAATAAGTTGATTATCACTATCAAGATAGCGAATTGACAACAAACAATAACGAATGGTCCTATTGACTACGGAGCGAATTCACAATATTTTCCCATCAACACACCGTTTTCTCTTCTGAATTTTGTAAATTTGCCTTTCCTAATCATGAAATAGAATAAATAACAATGAGAATAGTCATACAACGGGTAAACCATGCGTCAGTAACCATTGAAGGACACTGCAAGTCGTCCATTGGGAAAGGGATGCTGATATTAGTCGGTATTGAAGAAGCAGACGGGCAGGAAGATATCGACTGGCTCTGCAAGAAGATTGTAAATCTACGTATCTTCGATGATGAGAATGGCGTAATGAACAAATCTATTTTAGAAGATGGAGGTGAGATTCTGGTTATCAGCCAGTTCACGCTACACGCTTCTACCAAGAAAGGAAATCGCCCCTCCTATATCAAAGCTGCCAAGCCGGATGTCTCTATCCCACTCTACGAACAATTCTGCAAAGATTTAAGCGGTGCATTGGGAAAAGAAATAGGCACAGGCATCTTTGGGGCAGACATGAAAGTTGAACTTTTAAACGACGGTCCCGTTACTATATGCATGGATACAAAAAACAAAGAATAATAACCAACCATCAACAATTATGACTCTGGAAGAAGCACAGAAACAAGTGGACCAATGGGTGAAAACATACGGCGTCCGTTACTTCAGCGAGTTGACCAATATGGCAGTTCTGACGGAAGAAGTAGGAGAACTGGCGCGTGTCATGGCCCGCAAATATGGAGATCAATCCTTTAAAGAGGGAGAGAAAGATAATATAGATGAAGAGATAGCAGACGTTTTATGGGTGCTTCTCTGCATTGCCAACCAGACAGGTGTAGACATAACCACTGCTTTCCAGAAAAGCATGGATAAGAAAACGAAACGAGATAATAAAAGACATATCAACAACCCAAAACTGAAAGATCATGGAAGAGAATAACTCACAGCCCAACAAGTACAATGCCGCATTGGCAAAGTATAATACCAATCTGAGCGATGCAGATATTCAAGCTCGCGTAGCTGAATTGATTGAGAAAAAAGTGCCGGCAAACAACACGGAAGACGTTAAGAAGTTCCTGTTCAACTGTATTGATCTGACTACTTTGAATAGTACAGACAGTGACAAAAGTGTGATGCACTTTACCGAAAAAGTCAATCAGTTTGACGACGAATATCCTGATCTTAAAAATGTTGCAGCAATCTGTGTATACCCCAATTTTGCAGCCATCGTTAAGAATACGCTGGAGGTAGACGGAGTCAATATAGCCTGTGTATCAGGAGGTTTTCCCTCTTCACAGACATTCATTGAAGTAAAAGTGGCAGAAACAGCATTAGCAATCGCAGAAGGTGCAGATGAAATAGATATTGTCATTTCCATCGGCAAATTCCTAAGCGGAGACTACGAAGGAATGTGTGAAGAAATACAGGAATTAAAGGAAGTTTGCAAGGAACGCCACCTCAAAGTGATCCTCGAAACTGGTGCACTAAAGAGCGCTTCCAACATCAAGAAAGCCTCTATCCTATCCATGTATTCGGGCGCAGATTTCATCAAGACTTCCACTGGTAAGCAACAGCCTGCCGCTACTCCGGAAGCCGCTTACGTGATGTGTGAAGCCATCAAAGAATACCACCAGAAGACCGGAATCAAGATTGGATTCAAACCGGCAGGTGGCATCAATACCGTTAATGATGCGATTATTTACTACACAATTGTAAAAGAGCTATTGGGTGAAGAATGGCTGGATAATCAACTGTTCCGCCTGGGAACCAGCCGCTTAGCCAACCTCCTTCTTTCTGACATCAAAGGGGAAGAAATCAAGTTCTTCTAAGCTAAAGGCTACATTAGCAATCAAATACGCCTTACCGCGCGATTCCCGTACTCCGGGAACCGACGCGGTATTTTTTATTTAAGAAAATCTAAAGATAGTTACAGGAGAATTCAGAAAAATACTTATCTTTGTAAAAGGTTTAGCGATGAAAATATAGCTAATTAGTTATATTAGAGAACGTTTCATTTATTACCAATTCCTGGAATTCGGCAAAATTCAAAGTTATGAATGGTAATAAGCAAACGGGTCTCACGCACCTTCATGTATATACTTTTGTTATATATCGAATGGAGCGTGGGACTGTTGCTTGTATACTCATAACGGCTTGCCGAAGCCTCAGGAAAATACATGGCAACAGTTCTCACGCTTTTCATGAACCTTTGAAGGTATTAGGATGGACGCATATACAAGAACCTTAAGATTTAATCACAACCCTCTGAACCTCATCCTCGGAGCAGAGAAAAAGAAGGGGCTACGCATCGGTTATATGGAAGCCGGACTGCAAGGCTTCTATCTCAACTCCATGGAGACCGGAATCCATCCGCAAAAGCTATCCAAACTGCTAACAGAGGAGTTTCACTGCACCGATAATGAGTCCGCCACCGGACTATTCCAGTTCCTTATCAACGAAGGCGACAGAGTCTCCTACCAGATTATGCTCCCCTATTTACTCTCTACAGAGAACATCAACGAGTTCGAAAACATCATTCAAAAGCGTTTTTTCGGAGTGGAACGCTTTATCCGTCAAGGAAAGAATCTATACAAATTTGTGAAATATACAGAGGAAAGAAGGGACCCTATTATATGGATAAATGACTTGGAAAAAGGCATTATCGGATGGGATATGGGACTGCTTGTGAGCCTGGCGCGCGCCTCCCAAGCATGTGGTCACATCACCAAAGAGGAAGCCTGGGACTACATAGAGCAAGCCGCCAAATTATGCTCTTTAGATCTTCATACAGCGGAAGAAATAGACAAGAGTTTCCTTTTAGGAAAAGCGATGAAATCGGAAAAGATAGAAGATTGGGACCGGTTATTATTGTGCTATTCACTTCTGGCAAAATACCGGAAGTAACTATTTTTCGCGGTCTACTACGTAATCCAGATAAGCCCGGAGAGCTGCACAGATATCAGAATCCGGCAAAGAAGCCAATAGATTAAAAGCTTTTTGCTTATAGACATTCATAGTCTGAACCGCATATTCAATACCTCCGTTTTCTTTAATAAACGAAATCAAATGAGCTATTTCATCAAGAGTAGCCGTACCCTCCTTTACTTTGATTGCAATTTCTTGCGCTTCCTCGTTTTTCGTCGTATTCAGCACATACAAAGCAGGTAATGTCAGTTTACCTTCAAGCATATCATTACCCGTAGGTTTACCAATCTCCTTATTATCAAAGTAATCGAAAATATCATCCTTTATCTGGAAACAGATCCCAATATATTCGCCCAGCAAACGGGCAAGTTCAGCTTCCCCCTCACCCACACCTACCGAGAAAGCGGCAGCCTTTGTGCAGGCAGCAAAAAGAGCAGCAGTTTTCTTGCGGATTACATCAAAATAGACTTCCTCGGAAAAACTGTGATTACTTACATTTGAAAGCTGAAGCAACTCACCGTCAGCAAGATCCTGTCCAAGAGTGGACACCAGCTGAATAATACGATGACTGTTTGTCAGTTCGGCGTGTACGAGGCTGGTTGCCAATAAATAGTCACCCGTCAGCACCGCTACTTTATTATTAAAGATAGCATTTACCGAGAGCTGTCCACGACGTTCGGAACTTTCATCCACTACGTCATCATGTACCAGGCTGGCCGTATGAAGGAGTTCCAGTGAAACAGCCGCATGAAGAGTGGAAGGACATATAGCTCCATAAAGACGTGCCACGAGTAAAACAAGAATAGGCCGCATCATCTTACCATTCCTCTGCCGTATGTGAGATACGACGCTATCGAGCAATGCATTTGAACTGGAGAGAGAACTATCAAAAAGTTCTTTGAAGTCGCCCAGTTCCGCTTCAATCGGAGTTCTGATAAGTGAGATACTGTCCATTTATTACACAATTTGAGCACAAAAGTAATAATAAAACGCTTAATACCGTATTTTTTTGTACTTTTACCATGAAAAATTAATTAAATCTATGGATTCAGGTAATAAATTATTTCTTTTAGACGCTTATGCATTGATATATCGGGCGTATTACGCCTTTATTAAGAACCCAAGAATCAATTCCAAAGGATTCAACACTTCAGCCATACTGGGTTTTGTGAACACCCTCGAAGAAGTATTGAAAAAAGAGAATCCCACTCATATAGGAGTAGCCTTCGACCCCGCAGGTCCCACCTTCCGCCACGAGGCTTTTGAACAATATAAAGCACAACGCGAAGAAACTCCAGAAGCAATTCGTCTTTCCGTACCTATTATAAAGGATATTATACGCGCCTACCGCATCCCCATTCTGGAAGTGGCAGGCTACGAAGCCGATGATGTGATAGGTACGCTCGCTACCGAAGCCGGTCGCCAGGGTATCACTACCTATATGATGACTCCCGACAAAGATTACGGGCAGCTGGTAAGTGACAAAGTATTTATGTATCGCCCCAAACACACAGGAGGTTTCGAAGTGATGGGAGTGGAGGAAGTGAAAGCCAAGTTTGACATTCAGTCTCCGACACAGGTGATCGATATGCTCGGACTGATGGGCGACTCTTCAGATAACATTCCCGGATGTCCGGGAGTAGGAGAAAAGACTGCTCAAAAACTGGTCTCCGAATTCGGAAGCATCGAGAACCTATTGGAACATACCGACCAACTGAAAGGAGCATTGAAAACAAAAGTGGAAACCAATCGGGAAATGATTACGTTCTCGAAATTTCTCGCCACCATTAAAATCGATGTCCCTATCCAACTTGAGATGGATGCTCTTGTCCGCGAAGAAGCAGACGAGAATTCACTCCGCAGCATTTTCGAGGAATTGGAATTTAGAACACTCATCGACCGGGTGCTCAAAAAAGATATTTCCGGAAACGGAATAACCTCTGCCACCGGAAGCAAAGTTGCTACTGGAAAAAGTGCCCCCTCTCCTCTTCCACTTTTTCCCGAAGAAGGAGGCGGAATGCAAGGCGATTTATTTGCGAATTTCACGCCCGATGAACCGGGTGAAGCAAAAAAATCGAACCTAGAGACGTTAGAATCGCTCACTTATAGCTATCAACTTATTGATACAGAGGAGAAAAGGCAGGAAATTATTCAAAAGTTACTTACATCGAAAATTCTCTCGTTAGATACGGAAACCACCGGAACCGAACCAATGGATGCCGAATTAGTCGGAATGAGCTTTTCGATTGCAGAGAATGAAGCTTTTTATGTTCCCGTACCATCGGACCAAGACGAAGCGTTAAAAATCGTAAATGAGTTCCGTCCGGTCTTCGAAAATGAGAATTCGTTAAAAGTCGGACAAAATATCAAGTACGACATGATTGTTCTTCAAAATTATGGCGCAACAGTAAAAGGTCCACTTTTCGATACGATGATCGCTCATTATGTTCTTCAACCGGAACTTCGTCATGGCATGGATTATCTTGCGGAAATTTACCTGCACTATCAGACTATCCACATTGACGAACTGATAGGTCCCAAAGGAAAGAATCAGAAGAACATGCGCGATCTCGACCCGAAAGATGTATATCTATATGCCTGCGAAGATGCAGACGTAACTCTGAAACTGAAAAATGTATTGGAGAAAGAACTGAAAGAAAATGATGCAGAACGTTTGTTCTATGATATAGAAATGCCACTAGTTCCCGTATTAGTTAATATAGAACGAAACGGAGTATTGCTGGATACGGAAGCATTGAAGCAATCGTCCGCCCATTTCACCGCCCAGATGGAGCAAATCGAAAAAGAGATTTACGAATTAGCCGGTGAAACTTTCAACATCGCTTCGCCCAAGCAAGTCGGTGAGGTACTATTTGACAAACTGAAAATCGTAGAGAAGGCAAAAAAGACTAAGACCGGCCAGTACGTCACCTCGGAAGAAGTGCTCGAAAGCCTCCGGCACAAACATCCGGTAGTAGAAAAGATTCTGGAACATCGTGGACTGAAAAAGCTATTGGGCACGTATATAGACGCACTCCCCCAGCTCATCAATCCACGCACAGGAAGGGTGCACACCTCTTTCAACCAGACTGTAACCGCTACGGGACGCCTTAGTTCAAGCAATCCGAACTTACAAAATATCCCTATCCGCGACGAGAACGGAAAAGAAATCCGCAAGGCTTTCATCCCCGATGAAGGCTGCCTCTTCTTCTCTGCCGACTATTCGCAAATTGAATTGCGCATCATGGCACACCTTAGCGAGGATAAGAATATGATTGATGCTTTCCTTAGCAATCACGATATTCATGCGGCCACTGCTGCCAAAGTTTATAAGATCGACCTGAAAGACGTAGGTTCCGACATGCGCCGTAAAGCCAAGACTGCCAATTTCGGTATCATCTATGGCATATCCGTATTTGGTCTTGCCGAACGAATGAATGTAGATCGTAAAGAAGCCAAAGAGTTAATCGACGGTTACTTTGAAACTTATCCGGGAGTGAAAGCATATATGGATAAAAGCATTCAGGTGGCCCAGGAAAAAGGCTATGTGGAAACAATCTTCCATCGGAAGCGCTTCTTGCCGGACATCAATTCCCGGAATGCCGTTGTACGCGGATATGCCGAACGAAATGCCATCAACGCCCCTATCCAGGGAAGTGCGGCAGATATTATAAAAGTAGCAATGGCACGTATCTATCAACGGTTTCAGGCCGAAGGAATACAAGCCAAAATGATCCTGCAAGTACATGACGAATTAAATTTCAGCGTTCCTGTCAATGAAAAAGAGCGTGTAGAAGAAATCGTCATCGAAGAAATGGAGAAAGCATACCGTATGCACGTCCCCTTGAAAGCAGATTGCGGATGGGGCAAAAACTGGCTTGAGGCACATTAAACCATCAAGTGAATAAAGACTACCTCAATAAGGAATTGCTATCTTTTAGATACTAATTGCGCGGGGAGACTCCACCTTATCCGGGGCCTCCGCTTACAAAATAAAAGCAAGTATGAGTAATAACATTATTTAACTCTGTATCCAGAAAGCTAGAAAAAAGATTCCTTTTTCGACGAAGTGATTCATTCTATATCCGGCAGATTGACTGCCGGATATTTTTTTGTCACCAATATTGGCAAAAAGCTAGTTATCACCCACCTTCACTCTTGACATTTTGACAATCTTTTATCTTCAAAAATGCATAAATACCAAATTAATATGTAGATTTGCAGCATAAAACCAATGTATTTGGTAGACAAATGAAAGTATAACCCAAAAACTTAAATAGCCATGAAAGCAAAAGTATCTTTAAAAATGTTCGTTTTATCTGCAGCTCTTCTTGTTGTATCGCTTGCTACTTCTGCACGTAGCTACGATAATCAATTGATTTATAATCCAATCGAAGAGAATGGCATGACAGTGGGACAAACCGTTTACAAAATGAACGGAAATACACTCGCCAACTACATGAAGTACAACTACAAGTACGATGACAACAAACGTATGATTGAAAGCGAGGCCTTGAAATGGAACAATAGCAAAGACGCATGGGAAAAAGACCTACGCATCAATTACACTTATGAAGGCAAGACCGTTACTACGAATTATTATAAATGGAACGCTAAAAAACAAGCCTACGTACTGGTACCCGAAATGACCGTTACGATGGATAATACAAATATGTAACATAAACTCTCTCTCATTCTAATATTCTAACAAAAGGATACGCCGCTTCTGCTGAAGAAGTGGCGTATTTCATAATATGAGGTCTACATTACAAAACAAAGAAACGCTCTTGCAGTTCTTTTAGATAACTTCGGGAAATAATCAAATCGTTCTTATCGTGAAAAGGCGGATAAAGTTGACAGCATTTACCATCAATCATTGCCAGATAATTAACATTTACAATAGCAGATTGGCTAATCTGTACAAAAGCTTGTGAATAACTGATAATATCTTCTGCTTTTGTATTTCGCTTCAAATTCAGACAAGTTTGATTAAACAAGACCACCTGCCATTGACGTTTGTCTTTCAGATATTCAAAAAAGCCGATTTCTTCCAGTCGCAAGAGTTTGAAGCCTGTCACTGTACTAATCATAAACATGCCTTGCTGGGGCATCAATGCACTAATAGAAGAAGCAAAAGAAGGCAAAAGAGGAAGCGAAGTAGAGCTCATAGCCTTCCGGTAACGGTCCATAATTACTTTCAGGTCTTCTGCTTCAAAAGGCTTCAGCAGGAAGTCGAAAGCCGACTCACGCAACGCCTGAAGCAAGTATTTGTCATAAGAGGTGTAAAACACAACCTTCATATCCCACAAAATATCCTCCCTGATTTCACTTAATAGATTGAGTCCCAACGTATCCGGAAGTTCCACATCAAGAAACAATAAGTCCGGATGCAACTCCATAATCATCTTTTTACCTTTTGCACCATTCCCTGCGATTCCTTTTACTTCAAATTCACGATAGGGCTCCAACTCTCGGCGCAAAGCATCAATCGCTGTACGTTCATCGTCAACGATGACTACCTTATACTTTTCTTCTGTCTCCATCATAAATCATAAGAAAAACGAAACGGGATATATACCGACACTTCCGTACCGGTTTGTCCATCGCTTCTGTTGGTTATATTAAAACGTATTTTATCACTCTTGTTCTTTGTATTCAGTAATTGAATGGTCTGATACAACACTTTCAATCCTGTACCAGTACCCCGTGTGGCGGAAACTACCTGCGGGAGATACCCGCGTCCGTTGTCGGTAACCGTTATGCGAATCCCATTTGTTTCACGGGAAACATATACCATTAGCTCCTTTTTTCCGTCCTTTCCCGCCAGTCCATGTTTAATAGCATTCTCCACCGGAATTTGCACAATCATAGATGGAATCATGATGCGGGTTGCATCTAAACCGTCCTCCACCGTGATTGTTGCGACAAAATCTTCTCCGACACGTCCACGTTCCAGTTCGATGTATGTACGGACGAAATCCAGTTCGTCTTGCAAAGATACGCTCAATTTCTCGGTAAGTTCGAGGCTACGACGGAGATATTTCACCAGTTCCATCAGATTATGTTTCACCTCTTCCGAGCCGTTAAACTGATTGATCTCACGTCCCAGTACATTAAAAGTAAAATGAGGAGAAATCCGGCTTCTCAAATTCTCCATGCGGACACGGTTGATTTGCTGGAAGAAACGCTGGCGAAGAAACTCCCTCTTTTTACGCATATACCAGACAACTATCACTACCCCTGCCACAAGCAACACGCAGACAAGTACCCAGATAGATACGCTCAACTTGAGCACTCTCATCTCTGCCGCCTGTCGCTGAATCTTCATTTCCTTACGAAGCACTATCGTATCCTGCCGGTAACGCATATCCAATTCGGCAACACGCATCTGTATCCGTTCGCTCCGGATGGAATCGTCCAGATGGCAATCACGTTTCAGGTATTCATAGGCACGGCGATAATCACCGGTATGCTCAAAATAATGTTGCAGATACTGATTGCGTATAGTCAACATATTGGCGTCAAGATGCCCCACAGGAGCAGTCCGGGCGATCATAGTCTTCGCTTGGGCTATATTACCTTTCTTCAATGCCAGTTCAATCATCTGGGTTTCAATGTAATGAACAGCCGAGTTATGCTGTATATCGGAGAAGAAACGATAACTTTCGTCCAGGCAGATCTGTGCGGAGTCCAGTTTGTCAGTCAGCAAGTACAATTCTCCCAGGTTTACTTTGATAAAGTTCTGTTCAAACACCATCTGCGGATAAGAAGATACGAGTGCATTGGCCCTGCGCATATATTTCAAAGCCTCCTGATAGTTTTTCCGGTAATAATAATGGTTGCCGCGATTGTTGAGATAGGTCCATTGCTCGCTCACGTTCATTTCATCGAAGAACTGCCCGGCCAATTCATAGTAATGATTGGATAAATCGAAATCGCGCAGTTCCATGTAAGTCTGCCCCAATCCGTAGTAGACAGGAAATTTCGTGTGCTCGGACAAGTTCAAAGAATCACAGAGAAACAGGGCGCGCCGGTAATACGAAGCAGTGTGCGCCAAGTCACTGCGATGCAGATAGGCATCAGCTATATTGATACAAATATCCGGAAGCAGGTGTAGTTTTTTTCCTTTCAGGCGATATCCATAGGCTTTCTTATAGTCGATAATTGCAGAATCAGGGCGGTTCAGTTGCATCCATACGTTGCCTTCGATATTATAGACATCGGACAATACATCATTCCATCGTGGAGACTGGAGAGATTCAGAAGATTGGGAAGCATTGCGGGAAAATTCTTTTACCCGGCGGTTGTAATAGAGTATAGAATCAAAATCGGAAGAGACAAAAAATGTTTTCCCGTAAAGGGCGAGCAGACGATAATAAACCAGGGAATCTTGCGTCTGCGTCAGTGCCTCAAGCAGTTGTGAGCGGGAATAATGCACATTGGAAAACAAAGAATCCTGTACACGAACTTCCAGAGAATCAACCAACGCCTGTTCGCATGAAGAGCTATTGCGGTGTCTATCAGCATATCCGCAACTCAACAACATCAACAGCCCCAACAGTCCAAATAGTTTCATAGCAGTCTTCTGATTCATCAGTCCCCTTATTCATGTCATGTTTTGAATGTGACAAAAATACATTATTTATCCTGAATCCCAGCGAATTTTATTATTTTTTTAATACCTTTGTGCCCATATAAATATGAGCAACTGACCTAATGAGTCCACTGAACTTCACCCACATTTTGACACAGGCAGTCGATGAGCTATCGGAAAGCGAATCTTATAAAGGACTGTTTCATCAGCACAAAGATGGCGAGCCACTGCCCTCTGCAAAAGTCTTGTATGAAATTATTGAGCTTTCACGCTCCATTCTTTTCCCCGGATATTACGGAAATTCTACTATTAACAGCCGGACTATCAATTATCACATCGGTGTAAACATTGAAAAATTGTTTGATTTACTTTGTGAGCAAATCTTGGCCGGATTATGTTTTAGCACTTCCATAGAGGGGAAATGCAACGTCTGCTCCGACTCCAAACGAGAAGAAGCTGCACGTCTTGCTGCTAAATTCATCAGTAAGTTACCCGCTATGAGGAGGATACTGGCAACAGATGTGGAAGCCGCCTACAACGGTGACCCGGCTGCCGAAAGCTATGGAGAGGTCATATTCTGTTATCCGGCCATTAAAGCGATCAGCAATTACCGTATCGCGCATGAATTGCTGGAACTGGGTGTTCCTCTGATTCCCCGTATCATCACGGAGATGGCGCATAGCGAAACGGGAATTGATATCCATCCGGCCGCAAAGATTGGCACTCACTTCACCATCGACCATGGTACGGGTGTCGTAATCGGCGCCACGAGTATCATCGGAAACAACGTCAAACTATATCAGGGTGTCACGCTGGGAGCCAAGAGTTTCCCGCTGGATGCCGACGGAAAACCTATCAAGGGAATCCCCCGCCATCCGATCCTGGAAGACAATGTAATTGTTTATTCCAACGCCACTATTCTGGGAAGAATCACCATCGGGCGTGATGCAACCGTAGGCGGTAATATCTGGGTAACGGAAAACGTGCCCGCAGGAGCAAGAATCGTACAAACTAAAGCAAAAAAATAAAATCAAAAGAATCTATATGAGCGAACAATTCGAGATGATAGCCAAGACTTTCCAGGGACTGGAAGAGATACTTGCAGAAGAACTGACAGCATTAGGAGCCAACGACATTCAAATAGGACGTCGTATGGTTTCATTTACAGGAGATAAACGTATGATGTACAAGGCTAATTTCTGTCTACGTACCGCCATCCGTATCCTGAAACCCATCAAGAACTTTACGGCCAAAGATGCTGACGAGGTTTACAATCAAATACAGGCTATTCCATGGGAAGAATATCTCGATGTGAACAAGACATTTGCTATCGATGCAGTAGTATTCAGTGAGGAGTTCCGCCATTCGAAATTCGTTTCGTACAAGGTGAAAGATGCGATTGTGGACTACTTCCGCGAGAAAACGGGTAAACGTCCGTCGGTACGCATCAACAACCCGGATGTACTTCTGAACATTCATATTGCACAGACTACCTGTACCTTGTCGTTGGACTCGTCCGGAGAATCACTTCACCGTCGCGGTTATCGCCAGGAAGCGGTAGAAGCTCCGTTGAATGAGGTATTGGCTGCCGGCATGATTTTAATGACCGGATGGCGTGGAGAATGTGATCTGATCGATCCGATGTGTGGTTCGGGTACTATCCCTGTAGAAGCCGCACTGATTGCTAAGAATATCGCTCCGGGAGTATTCCGTAAAGGGTTTGCTTTCGAGAAATGGGTGGATTTCGATGCGGATATGTTTGATGAGATTTACAATGACGACAGTCAGGAGCGTGAGTTTACTCATAAGATTTATGGGTATGACAACAATCCGAAAGCGAATGAGATTGCAACTCACAATATAAAAGCTGCCGGTGTATCGAAAGATATCGTGCTAAAATTGCAACCGTTCCAGCAGTTCGAACAGCCGAAAGAGAAATCAATCATCATCACCAATCCTCCTTATGGGGAACGTATCTCTACGAATGATTTGCTCGGTCTTTACCAGATGATCGGCGAACGTCTGAAACATGCATTTGTAGGAAACGAAGCATGGGTGCTTTCTTATCGGGAAGAGTGTTTCGACCAGATTGGCTTGAAGGCAAGCCAGAAGGTTCCTTTGTTCAATGGACCGTTGGAGTGTGAATTCCGCAAATATGAGATTTTTGACGGAAAATATAAAGAGTTCAAGAGCCAGGAAGAGGGCGAAGAGAAGAAAGAGGGTGAAGGTGAACAGGCTCCAAGATTCAGAGAAAGAAAAGAGTTTAAGCCACGTCGCGAAGGTGAATTAAAACCACGCCGGGATGGTGAGTCCAGACCTCGCAGAGAGGGAGAATACAAGCCACGCAGAGAAGGAGAATACAAGCCGCGCAGAGAAGGTGGCGACTTCAAAGGTGGCGACAGAGATAGAAAGCCACAGGGAGAATTCCGCGGAGGAAGAGATTCGAGAGGCCCGAGAGAGTTTAAAGGGAACCGGGAGCCGAGGATTCCGAAGAAGGAAGGGGAATAGGCTAAGATTCAATAGTTAATGACTTATTTCAGCAATCATTAACTCACAGAATAAATAGTTCAAGGTCGCAAATTGCGATCTTGAACCCAAAAATAACCATATTAATCAACAGTCATAGACAGTAAGCTGCCAGTTAAACGAAATATGAATGATTTAATCATAGTAGAAAACAAGATATATGAGATCAGAGGGCAGAAAGTTATGCTTGACTTTGATTTGGCGGAAATGTATGAGATTGAAACAAAATATCTCAAGCAAATGGTAAGAAGAAATATAGAACGATTTCCAGCCGATTTCATGTTCCAATTATCAAACGAGGAAGTTAACTATCTGGAAATCAGTTTGAGGTTGCAAATTGCAACCTCAAACAAGGGCGGTAACCGATATGCACCTTTTGCTTTTACCGAACAAGGTGTCGCCATGCTTTCTGGAGTACTTCGAAGCCCTAAAGCCATCAAAGTCAACATCAACATCATGCGAGCCTTCGTCCACATGCGCCAATACCTGCTCTCCCATGCTCCAAAACAGGAATTGGAAGAATTGAGGAAAAGGATTGAATACTTGGAAGAGGACATATCCTCCGACAGAGAAAGCTACGAGAAGCAATTTGACGACCTATTCACCGCTTTCGCCAAATTGAGTGCTGCCATTCAAATAAAGCAGACTCCTTTGGACAGAGTAAAAATAGAAGGATTTAAAAACAAATAATAAAGAAAAGAGCAATGAGTAAAATTGGAAAAAGAGCCATTCTGTTATTGTTGGCACTACCAATCGGATTCAATGTTATGGCACAAGAAACCAAAAAACCGACGCTGGAAGAACTGATTCCGGGCGGCGAGAGTTACCTCTATGCAGAAAACCTGTACGGGCTGCAATGGTGGGGCGACGAATGTATCAAGCCAGGAGTAGATACCCTTTATTCAATTCAACCCAAAACCGGGAAAGAAACAATGGTTATCACTCGCGAGCAAATCAACAAAGTGCTTGAAGAAAACAAGGCAGGAAAATTATCACACCTGTATTCCGTCCGTTTTCCATGGACAGACAAGGCACAAATGCTATTCACGATAGCAGGAAAGTTCATTGTATATGATTTCAAGAACAATCAGGTTATCAGCACTTTCAAACCAAAGGACGGGGCAAATAATGAAGACTATTGCGCAGCCAGTGGAAATGTGGCTTACACGATAGATAACAATCTATATGTGAATGAGAAAGCAGTAACCAATGAACCCGAAGGCATCGTTTGCGGACAAACAGTGCACCGCAATGAATTCGGTATCAACAAAGGAACTTTCTGGAGTCCGAAAGGCAACCTGCTCGCTTTCTACCGTATGGATGAAAGCATGGTGACACAATACCCGCTTGTAGACATCACTGCACGTGTAGGCGAAGTAAATAACGTACGCTATCCGATGGCAGGAATGACGAGCCATCAGGTAAAAGTAGGCATTTACAACCCTGCTACCGGTAAAAGCATTTATCTGAATGCAGGCGATCCGACAGACCGTTATTTCACTAACATCAGCTGGGCACCGGATGAAAAGAGCCTCTACCTGATCGAAGTAAACCGCGACCAGAATCATGCCAAACTCTGCCAGTACAACGCAGAGACAGGAGAACCCATGGGAGTTCTCTATGAAGAAATGCACCCTAAATACGTTGAACCGCAAAACCCCATCGTATTTTTGCCGTGGGACCCTACCAAGTTCATCTATCAAAGTCAGCGTGACGGCTACAATCACCTTTATCTCTTTGAGACAAATGCAGCAAACATGAAAGGTGAAACCTATAATAGTGCCAACGGCGGTAGTTATTTCCAGGCCGGTAAAGTAAAACAGCTAACCAAAGGCAACTGGCTGGTCAGCGAAATCCTAGGATTCAACACAAAGCGTAAAGAGGTCATCTTCACTGCCGTAGAAGGCTTGAGAAGCGGCCATTTTGCAGTAAACGTAAGTAATGGAAAGATAAGCGAGCCGTTTGAGAACTGCAAGGAAAGCGAACATAGCGGAACACTTAGCGCCTCTGGTACATACCTTATCGACCGTTATTCCACCAAAGACCAACCCCGCGTCATCAACCTGGTAGACACCAAAAACTTCAAAGAAACAGCCAACTTGCTGACAGCCGAAAATCCTTACGACGGATACCAGATGCCAAGCATCGAAACCGGAACAATCAAAGCGGCAGACGGCACTACCGACCTGCATTACCGCCTGATGAAGCCGGCAAACTTCGATCCGGCTAAGAAATATCCCGTAATCGTATATGTCTACGGAGGCCCTCACGCGCAATGCGTCACCGGAGGATGGCA
This sequence comes from Bacteroides sp. LFL-34, assembly GCF_027257075.1. NCBI lineage: Bacteria > Pseudomonadati > Bacteroidota > Bacteroidia > Bacteroidales > Bacteroidaceae > Bacteroides > Bacteroides sp. LFL-34. The sequence goes on from NZ_JAPQKZ010000003.1 coordinate 266,013, forward strand.
GAACGGCGCACGCGGATGGGACACATACATGGCAAGCAAAGGCTATATCATGTTCACCATCGACAATCGCGGTAGCAGCAACCGCGGACTAACATTTGAAAATGCCACCTTCCGCCGTCTCGGTATCGAAGAAGGCAAAGATCAGGTGAAAGGCGTTGAATTCCTGAAATCCCTCCCCTACGTAGACAGCGAGCGCATCGGCGTACATGGATGGAGCTTTGGAGGTCACATGACTACCGCCCTGATGCTCCGTTACCCGGAGATATTCAAAGTAGGCGTTGCCGGAGGTCCGGTAATCGACTGGGGTTATTATGAAGTGATGTACGGCGAACGCTATATGGACACACCGGAAAGCAATCCGGAAGGCTACAAAGAATGTAACCTGAAGAATCTTGCCGGTCAACTGGAAGGTCACCTGTTGATTATTCACGACGATCATGACGATACCTGCGTGCCACAGCACACCCTGTCGTTTATGAAAGCCTGTGTAGATGCCCGCACTTATCCCGACCTGTTTATCTACCCGTGCCACAAGCACAACGTAGCAGGCCGTGACCGTGTACATCTGCACGAGAAAATCACCCGGTACTTTGAGCAGAACTTATAAAACCTGTGAAGTCCACCGCATCTATACAAATCATATATAACAGTATAACTTATAATAGCACAAAGATGAAGATATTATTACTTGGCTCGGGCGGCCGCGAACATGCACTGGCATGGAAAATTGCCCAAAGTCCGAAAGTTGAAAAACTGTACATTGCTCCGGGAAATGCCGGAACAACTGCCGTAGGCGAGAATGTCAACATCAAAGCAACCGATTTTGAAGCCATCAGCGCTTTCGCTCTGAAAGAGAACATTCAAATGGTAGTAGTAGGCCCCGAAGACCCGTTGGTAGAAGGAATTTACGACTACTTCCAGAACCGTCCGGAGCTAAAGCATATTGCCGTTATCGGTCCTTCGGCTCAAGGAGCAGAACTGGAAGGAAGCAAGGAGTTTGCCAAAGGCTTCATGATGCGCCACAACATCCCGACAGCCCGCTACAAAAGCATCACTTCCGCAAACCTCGAAGAAGGTCTCGCTTTCCTCGAAACGCTGGAAGCTCCCTATGTATTGAAGGCTGATGGTCTTTGTGCCGGAAAAGGAGTACTTATCCTCCCTACACTGGACGAAGCTAAAGTAGAACTGAAAGAAATGCTGGGTGGCATGTTCGGCTCTGCATCGGCAACCGTTGTAATCGAAGAGTTCCTAAGCGGTATCGAGTGCTCTGTATTCGTACTGACAGACGGAGAACACTATAAAGTCCTCCCCGTAGCCAAAGACTACAAACGTATCGGTGAAGGCGACAAAGGATTGAATACAGGCGGTATGGGTAGCGTTACTCCGGTTCCGTTTGCCGATGAAGTATTTATGGAGAAAGTACGCACACGCATCATCGAACCGACCATCAACGGCCTGAAAGAAGAAAACATCACTTACAAAGGCTTCATCTTCCTCGGTCTTATCAAGGTGAAAGGTGAACCGATGGTGATCGAATACAACGTCCGCATGGGCGACCCGGAAACAGAAAGCGTGATGCTCCGTATCCAGAGCGACTTCGTAGAACTGCTTGAAGGTACTGCCGCAGGCAACCTGAACGAAAAAACACTGGTGATGGACCCACGTTCAGCCGGCTGTGTCATCCTTGTCAGCGGCGGTTATCCCGAAGCCTACGAAAAAGGATTCCCTATCAGCGGACTGGAACAGGCTGCCGCTACCGACAGCATCATTTTCCATGCCGGAACAGCCATGAAAGACGGACAAGTAGTGACGAACGGAGGACGTGTGATTGCCGTTTGCTCTTACGGTGCAACGAAAGAAGAGGCACTGGCACAGAGCTACAAAGTGGCAGACATGATCGACTTCGACAAGAAGTATTTCCGCCGCGATATCGGATTCGATTTGTAATTCAAGTTTCGCACGCAAGTAGCCCTATTCCGCATAGCGTTGAACACCATGACTTGTCAAGCATTAATAGTTGAGTTATCAAGTATTAATAGTTTAGACGACAATTGTTAATACTTGAGGAATCAGGTATTAACAGCTGACAGGATGGTTGTTAACATCAAGCATGCAGGATATTAATATCCAGAATATCAACCGAATGTACCTATAGTATCAAGAGATAACAAGTAATAAACTCATGAGAAATAAAAGACTACAAAGTCAAGTGACGGCAGGACGGTGGACCCTGCCTGCCGTTATCTTTATCTGCGCCCTGGGCTGGGTGTTGACTTACTTTTTATTTCCCGGTTCCATAGCCTCAACCGTACTCGAAAGCAGCCCTTCTGCCTGGCAACCCGCCCGCGATTTTCTGCTTCCGGGGTGGGCAGACCGGATTGTCAGCTTCCTGATTTATGCAACCATCGGTTACTTTCTGATAGAGCTGAACAATCAGTTCAGCATTATCCGTATGAGGGCTTCCATGCAGACAGCTATCTATTTCCTGCTGGTCACCGTCTGCCCGAAAATGCATTACCTATATACAGGAGATATTGTTGCCCTGGGCTTTCTCATTTCCATTTATTTTCTGTTTAAAAGCTATCAGCAAACTCAAGCTGCGGGTTATTTATTCTACTCCTTCTTCTTTATCGGAGCGGGAAGTATTCTGTTCCCACAGTTCACCATCCTCTCGGTGCTTTGGTTGCTCGAAGCCTACCGTTTCCAGTCGCTCACTCCGCGTAGTTTCTGCGGTGCGCTGCTCGGATGGATGCTGCCATACTGGATGCTGTTCGGACACGCCTTCTTCTACAACGAGATGGAGTTGTTCTATCGCCCTTTCAATCAGCTACTAACTATCGGGGAATTCTTCAACCTGCAAATCCTCCAGCCTTGGGAACTGGCAATACTCGGCTATCTGTTGGTGATGTTCATCGTCAGTGCCGTCCATTGCATCGCCGCCGGATTTGAGGATAAGATACGCACACGCGCCTATCTCCAATTCCTGATAGACCTGACGATTTTCCTGTTCCTGCTGATTGCCCTGCAACCGATATATTGCAGTGCCCTATTGCCTTTGCTTATCATAAGCAACAGCATCCTGATCGGACATTTCTTTGTACTGACCAATAGTAAAAGTTCGAATGTGTTTTTCATCATTTCATTGGTCGGTCTCATCCTCTTATTCGCTTTTAATATATGGACGCTTTTATAGATTCAACGATACAACTCCTCATAGAATGGGGACTCCCGGGATTATTCATCTCGGCTTTACTGGCTGGGAGCATCGTGCCTTTCAGTTCCGAACTGGTACTGGTGGCACTGGTGAAACTCGGTCTGCCCCCGATAGCCTGTCTGATCTCCGCCACTCTGGGCAACACAGTAGGCGGAATGACTTGCTACTACATGGGACGTCTGGGCAAAATCAGTTGGATCGAGAAATATTTCAAGGTAAAGAAAGAGAAAGTAGACAAAATGGTGAAATTCCTGCAAGGAAAAGGAGCATTGATGGCCTTCTTCACCTTTCTTCCCGCTATTGGGGAAGTGATAGCCATTGCACTGGGATTTATGCGAAGCAACACATGGCTCACCATAGTTTCCATGTTTGTCGGCAAACTGATACGTTATATTCTTCTCCTGTATGCACTCGAAAGTGCCTGGGACGCTATAGCAGGGTAAGGATTTTAAATATCAGGTAAAAAGGATTAGACGTTAGACAGTAAGCATTAGAGATTGTATGATGGAAAGGATTATTGAGAAAACCGACGACGGGAGCGCTACCCTGTTTGTTCCGGAATTGAATGAACATTATCATTCAACGAAAGGGGCACGCACGGAGTCTCAACATATTTTCATCGATATGGGACTTAAAGCCTCTTCCGCCACTACTCCGCATATTCTTGAGATCGGCTTCGGGACAGGGCTAAACGCCTGGCTCACCCTTGAAGAAGCAGAAAGAAGCAGACGGAATATACACTATACAGGATTGGAACTCTATCCACTGGAATGGCAGACGATAGAGCAATTAGGATATATCTCCAATGATGAACAATTAACGACGACCGCCCGGCAGCAACCGGCTATCGAATTGTTTAAGCAACTTCATACATCACCTTGGGAGAAAGACGTGCAACTCACTCCACACTTCACCCTACGGAAAGTAGAGACAGATGTAAACAAATGGGTTGAGAACAGAGAACGAACAATGAGCAATATCAATGATAGCGTAACCAACGCCGAATCACCTGCCCTGAATCTTTCATTTAACCTCATTTACTTCGATGCCTTTGCACCGGAAAAGCAACCGGAAATGTGGTCGCAAGAACTATTCAACCGCCTCTACGTTTTATTAGATAGAGACGGCATCCTGACCACTTACTGCGCCAAAGGTGTCGTCCGCCGGATGTTACAGACAGCCGGATTCACAGTAGAACGTCTGCCCGGACCTCCGGGTGGTAAACGGGAAATATTACGGGCCCGAAAATAAGAATAGAAACAAGATAAAAAAGAACCCCCGAAATAGAAGAAGTCATGAAAAAACAACTAAAAGATATGAGAACCCTTTTCCTCCTTAGTGCCTGCCTCCTAATGGCAGCCTGCACAGGACGCTCTTCCCAAGCAAGCAACGATGACGAAGCAAAACCGGTGATTACCGTCACCCTGGAACCGCAACGTTATTTCACGGAAGCTATTGCCGGAGATAAATTTAAAGTAGTCAGCATGGTCCCCAAAGGTTCCAGCCCGGAAACCTATGATCCTGTCCCCCAACAACTTGTTTCTCTGGGAGACAGCAAAGCCTATTTCCGCATCGGATACATCGGATTCGAACAGACCTGGATGGATCGTTTGATGAACAATACCCCCCATATTCAAGTGTTCGACACCTCCAAAGGGATTGACCTCATACTCAACAATGATGACCACGACCACGGACATAACAGTAACGACGGGCATATCCACGCCGTAGAACCGCACGTATGGAATTCCACCGGTAATGCTTTAATCATTGCAGGAAACACCTACAAAGCCCTTAGCCAACTGGATAAGGCAAATGAGGTATACTATAGAAACCGTTACGATTCGCTCTGCCAGCGTATCCAGCACACCGACAGCCTGATTCGCCGTCAACTCTCCGCTCCCGAAGCAGCCAAAGCCTTCATGATTTATCATCCGGCTCTCTCCTACTTCGCCCGCGACTACGGATTGCATCAGATTCCCATCGAAGAAGGGGGCAAAGAACCTTCTCCCGCCCATCTGAAAGCCTTGATAGACCTGTGTCAGGCAGAAGATGTACGTGTAATCTTTGTTCAACCGGAATTTGACAAACGCAATGCGGAAACCATCGCGCAGCAAACCGGAACGAAAGTGATCCCTATCAATCCGCTAAGTTACGACTGGGAAGAAGAAATGCTGAATGTAGCCAAAGCCCTCGCGCCACAGGCTGCAACAAAATAAATGTATAAAGAAAGAACCCATCAAGCCATTTCCAACGATGAAACCAATAATCGAAATAAAGAATCTTTCCGCCGGATATGACGGTCGCACTGTTCTCCACGATGTTAATCTAAGCATCTACGAACGGGATTTTCTAGGTATTATAGGTCCGAACGGAGGCGGCAAAACGACGCTTATAAAGTGCATCCTCGGTCTGTTGAAGCCAACCGGAGGGGAAATTATATTCCATACTCCTGAAAAAGCATCTACTAAAACCACTTCTACTTTCCTGGGTTATCTGCCTCAATACAACAGTATAGACCGGAAGTTCCCTATTTCCGTGGAAGAAGTGATCCTATCCGGATTAAGCATACAAAAATCGCTCACTTCACGATTTACTCCCGAACAGAAAGAGAAAGGTAAACAGATTATTTCCCGCATGGGGCTTGAAGGACTCGAACACCGTTCTATCGGGCAATTAAGCGGCGGGCAGCTGCAACGTGCCCTGTTGGGACGTGCCATCATCTCCGACCCTGCGGTATTGATTCTCGATGAACCCAGCACGTATATCGACAAGCGTTTCGAAGCACGCCTTTATGAGTTATTGGCTGAAATCAATAAAGAATGTGCCATTATCCTTGTCAGTCACGACATCGGCACTGTATTGCAACAGGTAAAATCTATCGCTTGCGTCAACGAAACGCTGGATTACCATCCGGATACAGGCGTTACTACCGAATGGCTGGAAAGGAACTTCAACTGCCCTATCGAGCTATTGGGACACGGTACATTGCCTCACCGGGTTTTAGGAGAGCATAATCACCATCATTAAAGTTCCCATAGACTCTATATAGATATACGGCTTCCTTGTTTTAAAATGTATCTTCCCTCTCTGCTGCCTTCCGGAAGAGTGAAAGAGATAGTAAATCACCCCTTTGTTACTTAATATTTCTTACTTTCTTCCTCATTATCCTTACAAATCACTATCTTTGCGACCTCATAATTTGTTTTTAACGAATAAACTACGATAGTGCTAATGAAACAGTACAGAACCGTAAACAACCTTATGGGTTGGCTTACATTCATCATTGCGGCAACCGTCTACTGCCTGACAATAGAACCGACCGCAAGTTTCTGGGATTGCCCGGAGTTCATAACCACCGGCTATAAACTGGAAGTCGGACACCCGCCCGGCGCGCCTTTCTTCATGCTAGTGGCGAATCTGTTTTCTCAATTTGCTTCCGACGTAACAACTGTTGCTAAAATGGTGAATTACATGAGTGCCCTCATGAGTGGCGCCTGTATCCTGTTCCTTTTCTGGAGCATCACCCACCTGGTACGCAAACTGATTATCACTGACGAAAACAATATCACCAAAGGACAGCTTATCACAGTGATGGGTAGCGGACTGATCGGTGCACTGGTTTATACATTCAGTGACACATTCTGGTTCTCGGCCGTGGAAGGTGAAGTATATGCCTTCTCCTCCCTGTTTACCGCTGTTGTTTTCTGGTTGATTCTGAAATGGGAAGACGTAGCCGACCAGCCGCACAGCGACCGTTGGATTATCCTCATCGCCTATCTGACGGGATTGAGTATCGGTGTTCACTTGCTGAACTTGCTTTGTCTGCCCGCCATCGTACTGGTATACTATTACAAGAAAACTCCAAACGCTACCGCCAAAGGTTCGTTAATTGCGTTATTCGGCTCAATGGTACTCGTTGCAGCCGTGCTTTACGGCATCGTACCGGGTATTGTGAAAGTAGGCGGCTGGTTCGAGTTGTTGTTTGTCAACGGACTCGGAATGTCGTTCAATTCAGGTGTAGTGGTTTATATTATTCTGCTTGCAGCGGCTCTGATCTGGGGCGTATACGAAAGCTATACCGAAAAGAACAAAACACGCATGGCTATCTCCTTTATCCTGACGATTGCCCTACTGGGTATCCCGTTCTATGGGCACGGAGCCAGCAGTATTGTTATTGGAATCTTGGTCATCGCTGCACTGGGTCTTTATCTTGCTCCGAACATTCAGACCAAGATTAAGGAGAAATGGCGCATTTCCGCCCGCACCATGAACACAGCCCTGCTGTGCACCATGATGATCGTAATCGGGTATTCTTCTTACGCACTGATCGTTATCCGTTCTACTGCCAACACTCCGATGGATCAAAACTCACCGGAGGATATATTCACCCTGGGCGAATACCTCGGCCGTGAACAATACGGAACCCGTCCGCTCTTCTACGGCCCTGCTTTCTCTTCGAAAGTGGCACTTGACGTAAAAGACGGCTATTGTATTCCGCGCCAATCGGAAGCAGGAAGTAAGTTTGTCCGCAAGGAAAAGACTTCGCCCGACGAAAAAGACTCTTATATCGAACTTCCCGGACGTGTGGAATACGAATATGCACAGAATATGCTTTTCCCGCGTATGTACAGTTCGTCACACGCACCGCTCTACAAACAATGGGTAGACATCAAGGGATATGACGTTCCTTACGACCAGTGTGGAGAGATGGTGATGGTAAACATGCCTACCCAATGGGAAAATATCAAATTCTTCTTCTCCTACCAGCTAAACTTCATGTACTGGCGTTACTTCATGTGGAACTTTGCCGGACGGCAGAATGACATACAGGGTAGCGGAGAAATTGAGCACGGCAACTGGATCACCGGTATTCCGTTTATCGACAACCTACTGGTAGGTAACCAGGAATTGCTTCCGCAAGATCTCAAAAACAATAAAGGACACAACGTATTCTACTGTCTGCCGCTGATTCTCGGCTTAATCGGACTCTTCTGGCAGGCTTACCATAGCCAGCGAGGTATCCAGCAATTCTGGGTGGTATTCTTCCTGTTCTTTATGACAGGTATCGCTATCGTGCTCTACCTCAACCAAACTCCTGCACAACCCCGTGAACGAGACTATGCGTATGCCGGTTCGTTCTATGCCTTTGCCATCTGGGTAGGTATGGGAGTGGCAGGTATCATCCGCATGTTGCGAGATTATGCCAAGATGCAGGAACTTCCGGCAGCCGTTCTGGCTTCAGTGCTCTGTTTGTTCGTCCCCATCCAGATGGCGGGACAGACATGGGATGACCACGACCGCAGCGGACGCTTCGTTGCCCGCGACTTCGGACAGAACTACCTGATGACTTTGCAGGAAGAAGGCAACCCGATTATCTACACCAATGGTGATAACGATACCTTCCCATTGTGGTACAATCAGGAAACGGAAGGTTTCCGTACGGATGCCCGCACCTGTAACTTAAGTTACCTGCAAACAGACTGGTATATAGACCAGATGAAACGTCCGGCCTACGATTCTCCGTCACTCCCTATCACTTGGGACCGTGTGGAATACGTGGAAGGACAAAACGAATATATCTCTATCCGTCCGGAAATGAAAGCTCTTATCGACAGCTATTTCAAACAGGCAAACGAACTGGCTGCACAGGGAGACACTACCATATTGTCGCTCGTTCACTCCATCTTCGGTGAGAATCCTTATGAACTGAAGGAAATCATCAACCGCTGGATGCTTGGCAAGAACGACCAATTGAAAGAACTTCTCAAGAAGACAGGAAAAGAAATACAGCTTCCGCTCATCCCTACGGACAGCATCGTCATGAAGATAGATAAGGAAGCCGTACGCCGCTCCGGCATGAAAATACCGGAAGCTCTGGGCGACTCTATCCCCGAATACATGACAATCACCCTTAGAGACGCCAACGGCAACCCGAAACGCGCCCTCTACAAGAGTGAACTGATGATGCTCGAAATGCTTGCCAACGCTAACTGGGAACGTCCTATCTATATGGCAATCACCGTAGGAAGCGAAAACCATCTGGGCATGGGCAACCACTTCACACAGGAGGGTCTCGCCTACCGCTTCACTCCGTTCGATACGGACAAACTGGACAGCAAGATCGACAGTGAAAAGATGTACGAAAACCTGATGAACAAGTTCAAGTTCGGCGGTATCGACAAGCCGGGTATCTACATCGACGAGAACGTGATGCGTATGTGCTACACGCACCGCCGTATCTTCACGCAGCTCGTAGGACAGCTTATCAAAGAAGGTAAGAAGGACAAGGCACTCGCTGCACTCGATTACGCCGAAAAGATGATTCCGGCAATCAACGTACCGTATGACTGGGCAAATGGCGCCTTCCAAATGGCAGAGTCTTATTATCAACTGGGACAGAACGAGAAAGCCAACAAGATTATCGACGAGCTTGCCAACAAGTCGCTCGAATACATGATCTGGTATCTTAGCCTGAACGATAACCAGCTTGCCATTGCCAGCGAAAACTTCGTGTACAACGCCAGTTTGCTTGACGCCGAAGTCCGCCTAATGGAAAAATACAAATCAGAAGAACTCGCAAAACATTACTCTACGCAACTCGATCAGCTATACAACGAGTACGTGACGAGAATGAAAGGGAAATAATTTAGGTATGAAGTAATAAGTATTAAGTATTAACGTAGCTTCCGGCATGTTTTCCGTAAGGTATAATACTTAATACTTATTTCCTAATACTTCAAAACACAGACTCTCATGTTTATAGAACAACCACCTTGGCTTTTCCGGGCGTTGTATCCACAAGCTATCTTCCGGATGGACCCGAATGAGCGGGCAGTCTATCTGACTTTCGACGACGGCCCCATCCCCGAAGTAACTCCCTGGGTACTGGAAATACTGGAAAAGCATCATATTAAAGCTACCTTTTTCATGGTAGGCGACAATATACGCAAACACCCGGATGAATACCGGATGGTGGTAGAGCACGGACACCGCATCGGTAACCATACTTTCAACCACATCCGTGGATTTGAATATTCCAATCCGGATTACCTGGCAAATGCCAGAAAGGTAGATGATATTATTCATTCCGATCTCTTCCGTCCACCACACGGACACATGGGATTCAGGCAGTATTATACGTTGCGCTATCATTACCGCATCATTATGTGGGATCTCGTGACCCGCGATTACAGTAAGCGGATGCGCCCGGAACAAGTGCTGAACAACGTGAAACGCTATGCGCGAAACGGTTCTATCATCACTTTCCACGATTCGCTGAAGTCATGGAACAACGGTAACCTGCAATACGCACTTCCCCGTGCCATCGAGTTCCTGAAAGAGGAAGGTTATGAATTCAAGGTGTTATAATCTTTGAAAAAACAGAAACTTCGAAAAGAGCAGAGCTTCCTGATAAGAAAGAAAAGGTTTCTGATGAATAAAAAAGCTCCCTGACAAGAAGAAAAAATATAAGCCGAGGTATTATGCCCCGGCTTTTGTAGTTTAAAGCCCGTTTCGTGCCCAAAATTGAAAGATCCCTCCTCTTTCTTATAAGATACCAGCGCAACCGCATTTCGCCTGGTAAAGGGCAAAAAGAGGGCAAAACAACCTGCATTCAAAAAGTTTCTGATTCACATTACCATTTCCAACCGTATTTTTTTATACATTTGCAACGGTCTCTTCCGCAGAAAGCCTCCGGGTGGCGAGGGAGAGACGTTTATATTGAGAAGACGTTTACAAGCGTTTGTCATTTGTGTTCAGAACTTCGCAAACTTTGACCTATCGGAATGACTAACAGCAACAAAGACGTCCTCCTGATGTGTATTTATATACATCCGTGCCTCACTTTGGAAAACAAAGGGAGGCTACGGGTGTTGTACATATCGGCGTGGGCTTTCTGCGTTGTTCGTTCCCGATAGTTGGCATTGCGAAGGCCTTGAACACGGAACGGACGAAGGTGAGAGATTCCCACGCCTTTTCTGTATATTCCTGTCAACAATAGATTGAATTGTCCGCCCAACGGGAGTCTGGGGGACACACATAAGCAGAATAGGCACATGATTCATGCGGGACAACTTATTGAACGCACGCTTCACGAACAGGGACGCACCGTCACCTGGTTCGCTACCCAACTATGCTGCACACGCCCCAATGTTTACAAGATATTCCGGAAAGAGAATATCGACATCCACCTGCTCTGGCGCATCTCCTGCATCCTCGGCCATGATTTTTTCCGCGATCTTTCCGACAGCATCAATACCGGAAACTTCCCCAGTGTATCCAAATAGGATACAATTCCGTATCGTTCTTGGAACTATGCTTTCATTCGGTAGTATACTCCTTTCGCATACCTTTGCAGGCATATTAACATATAATCACAAAAGGACATGAAAACGAAAAAACTATTTCTGATTATTGCTCTGGTTGTCGGTTGTGCCGTCGGAGCCCATGCGCAAAAGACGGTCTTCAAGTTTCGTGATGCACAGGCACGTGCAGGCGATGCAGTTACTGAAGTTTGTGTCAAACCCACAGTTGTCGAGGTGAAAATACTGGAAGATAAGGGACGAATCAAGGATGAATGGACACTAAGCAAAGAGGAAGTGGAGATCGCCATGAAAGGAGAACTTGACAACATCCGTGCATGGGGGACGTATCTGTCCACCATCAAATACAACTGCGATGTCATCATGGGAGCCACTTTCAAAGTGGAAGATAATGAAAAAACAGGGGGATACACGGTTACAGTAGTAGGTTATCCCGGCATCTTTGTCAACTGGCATCCTGCCACCCAGGACGATTATGAATGGATACGTCTGCAGAAGTTATCACCCACGGATGGAAAAAGCCAGATAGCACCTGTCGTTAAGAATAAGAATTAATCACTAAAACATAAATAACAATGAAAAAAGTACTATCAATGATTGCCGCACTCTTATTGTGCGTAGGAACTCAAGCGCAAATCGTATCATCCAGAAGTGCAATCGTCAAAACAGAGAAGCAAGCCAGCAGCACACAATGGTTCTTGCGTGCAGGTTTGAATATCATGAACTTCTCCGGTGACGGAGCCGAAGGAGCTGACTCAAACATCGGATATAACGCAACATTTGGCTACCAGAAGCCTTTAGGCAGCACAGGAGGATACTGGGGAATGGAATTTGGACTCGGCTCCCGTGGTTTCAAAGTGGAAGACACGAAGTGCATGGCTCATAATATACAATACTCTCCGTTCACATTCGGATGGAAATTTGCAGTGGCGGACAATGTTCATATCGACCCGCATGTAGGAGTCTTTGCCAGCTACGATTACACGAGCAAAATGAAAGCAGACGGAGAGAGCATCAGTTGGGGAGATTACGCAGATTACATGGAAGTTGACTACAATCATTTCGATGCCGGTATGAATATCGGTGTAGGAGTCTGGTACGACCGTTTCAACCTGGATCTCACCTATCAGCGCGGATTCATAGATACATTCAGCGATGCCGACGGATTCAAGACCAGCAACTTTATGATTCGTCTAGGTATTGCCTTCTAAGGACAACCAAACCTCAATAAACCATATTATTTATTCAGCGTCCACGATCTTTTCTCTTCGCAAAAAGGGCCGTGGATGCTGTTTTCTTAAAAATAACGGAATATGATGACCAAACGACAATTTCTGGCAATCATGTATCTGCTGACGGGAGTTATCCCGCTGATAGCACAGACTTTCACCGAACAGAAAAAGAGCTATCCCGTCAGTGCAGACGGCAATAAATATGTGGTCAGCGGATTTACCCCTTTCAGCAGCATGCATGACGAGAACATCTACGCTAATGCACTGTTATGGACCGTCAAAAATGTCTGTCCGCAGCTACGGGAAGGGATCACAGAGGTAAACGTACCGGCTAAAAACTTCATTTGCGATCTGATACTTGCCTCGCAAGCAGATTCAAATCAGAAGAATACTTACTATTGCAAAGCCCTGTTTCAAGTAAAAGACGGCAAGCTGGTCTACTATCTTTCCAATATACGGATAGAATCATCAGCAGTGATAATGAAAAAAATCACTCCCATGGAGAAGCTGCAACCGGACAAGAAAGCATCTCACAAAGAAATCATGGATGACTTCGTACAGGTGGAATCGCAAGTATTGAATAAAATGTTCGACTTCATCGTAACGAACCAACTTTCACCAATCACTCACTGGAATGAAATCAGTATCAACAAGCCGGTGAAAGGCATGACGGAAGATGAATGTCTGCTGGCCTTCGGCAAACCGCAGACTATTCAAGAATCAAATGGAGAAGTGCAATGGATGTATTCCAGCTCGTTCTACCTATTCTTCAAGAATGGACATGTGGAAACGATTATCAAATAATCCCATAAAAACAAATCATCTCAAAATCAAACAATTAAAACAATTTATTATGAAAACAATCTGGAAAGCAACCGTTTGCATAGTTGCAGTATTACTGTCGTTCAGCATTTATTCCTGTGGCGATGACGACGATGACGCTGTCGGTTCACGCGATTTATTGTTAGGAACATGGAATGGAGCGTATTATCTTTCACAAGAATGGGAAGATGGTGAAAAGGTAAGTGACTCTAAAGAAGATTTTGTAAATGGAACCAACCGTTATTCCATAGAGTTCAAGGAAGATGGTACGTATGTAGAAAAAGATGTCTACAACTCCTCCGGAAGTACTAATTATTATCACGGTACATGGAGCTACTCCGGTAATAAGCTGACTCTCATCGACACTGAAGAGGATAATTACACAGAAGTGTGGACAGTGACCACAATGACAGAGAATGAATTAGTCTATGAACTTCGTGAGAAAGAGAAAGAAGACGGAACGACATACGAATATTACGAACAACACGCTTTTACAAGATAGCTCAAGGACATTATCTTTCTTTTCCAGAAAGATAAAAATAACGGAGTGTGTCAAAACGCAGATTAACGCAAATTATCGCAGAAATAATTTTATAAGTCGTTGATTAATATATCAATATAATTGGAATAATCTGCGATAATTTGCGTTAATCTGCGTTTTATTATTCATTATGACACACCTCCTTCATCTATTAGAAAAGACGCATGATATTCAATAATGAATCGCGTATTCAGTGAGTAAAAGAAATTAAAGAGGGCGTTTCGTCACACCTCGACAATCCTTCTTTTTTGACTGTATAAGCAATTCAGCACATTAATTAATATGCCACCGCCAACGGAGTACGCAATTTCTGCGCATATTCAGTCATATATTTATTCCAGGCATCCGGAGTCTTGATAGCCGCCTTATCCCAGGCAGATCCCCAGTAATAAGTATATTCAGAACCAGGCTCATATTCGCTGATAGCCAGCACATGACCGTCGGCTCCACCACGATCTTTCTTTTCCTTTTCGGAAAGAAGAACCACTTTCGCCTCTTTTACCTGTGCAGGGAATGCAGCACCCACAAATATCTTACCGTTTGCACCGCTACGGTCAGTTGTAGGATCTACGTAAGTGATATAGCCATTTGCAGCATCTGCCACAACCGCACCGTCCGGTTCACGCAATACAAGTCCTGTAGTTACCGGCATTGCTTCTTTCAAATTGGTATATGAAACAACTGTTTTATTTAGATAAGAACCTGCATCCAAGGAGATGACGCGTGTTTCCACCACGTTAGAATCTCCACGGACCACCAGCGGATTAAACTCCAGCTTCACCGTGAAACGCAGCGGACCATTATCAAGGATTTCCTGTGTGCGATAGCAGTAAGGATAGATAATAGTGTCACCTGCCATCAAAGCGGCAACGCCGGCGCCCAACGTGGGACCTACGGCATAGCAATCCATACCGTATCCATGATCGATATGGTAAGAGATGGCATTCTGCAATTCGGAAGCGGCTTTCGGATCTGTCTTTTTCAGTTCGGCTATCTTGGCACGCTTTTCAGGATTAAGTTCTTCAGCATACAGAGATTCCAAAATCGGCTCCGTAGTATTATACTTCGTAAAAAGATCATAGCCAAAACCACGTTCTCCACGAGCCTGCAAAGCAGGACCATAAGCACGGAATCCGCCAAGATCATTCTCCCAGGCTACGTCGTCCAGACGTTCGGGGTAGTATTTACCGCAAGCAATGACATCAAAAGGTGCCGGTGTGCCCGGTTGAATGGTATAAGTAACCGCACTGTTTGCCCCTACCGTAACGGGGAAGACCACCTTCTCATCATACGTCACCTGATAAGGCACTTGCTGACCGTCGACGTCAAGCACCACAATCTGTGCCGTATCCGCCAGTTTCAATTTAGCGACCACATCGCTCATCGGCACTTCAACCATCTCCCCTGCCCGTTCAAGAGCCAAAGAATTGGTCACTGTGACTGTCATTGACTGCTTGCTGTCGGCACAAGAAGCAAAACCAATCAAGGCTACAGCAAACAGAATTAATATCTTTCTCATAATTAGTCTACATTGAATGAATAACATATACTTTGCAAATCAGAGGCTATTATATCCGGCATGTTGGATGTATAGCTCCAACGCGTCAGCTATATATATCCAACGTGTTGGAGCTATATGTTCAACACGTTGGGCATATATGTCCAATAAATCGGCCATATAGCTCCTGCAAAGGGAATAATAAAAAATAAGGTGACAGATGAAAAGAGGATGCTCTTTGCCATTCTATCACCTTACCGGAATTTCTTCTATCAGCTATTATTTCGGTTGTTTTCCGATATAAGCAAGAATACCACCATCTACGTAGAGAATGTGACCGTTAACAGCGTTAGAAGCTTCAGAAGCAAGGAACACGGCAGGACCTGTCAGTTCTTCCGGATCCAACCAACGACCGGCAGGAGTCTTAGCGCAGATGAATGAATCGAATGGGTGACGGCTTCCGTCTGCCTGCGGCTCACGAAGAGGAGCAGTTTGCGGAGTAGCGATGTAACCCGGGCCGATACCATTACACTGGATGTTGTATTCACCATATTCAGAACAGATATTGCGAGTCAGCATCTTCAAACCACCCTTAGCGGCAGCGTAAGCAGATACAGTTTCACGACCCAATTCAGACATCATAGAACAGATGTTGATGATCTTACCTGCACGTTTTTCCATCATAGCCGGCAAAACAGCCTTAGCAACGATGAATGGAGCATTCAAGTCGATGTCAATTACACGACGGAAATCAGCAGCATCCATCTCGTGCATAGGAACACGACGGATAATACCTGCGTTATTTACAAGGATATCAATTGTACCTACTTCTTTTGCAATCGTAGCAACCATCGCCTGAACAGCCGGTTCGTCTGTCACGTCGCATACGTAACCGTGAGCTTTGATACCTTTTGCAGCATAAGCAGCCATACCTTTGTCTACCAACTCTTGATTGATGTCGTTAAAACAAACTTTAGCGCCTTGTTCTGCAAATGCAGAAGCAATAGCAAATCCGATACCATAAGAAGCACCTGTAACGAGAGCTACTTTACCTTCCAAAGAAAAATTCAAAAACTGATTCATAATTCTTTTTGTTATTAAATTAGGAAAACTATTGTAGTTGTTATTTCAAATCTGTAATCAACGAGAAGTCCTGATCGCCGTAGTCGAGGTTCTCGCCACCCATTCCCCAGATAAAGGTATAGTTGTGGGTAGCAGCAGCCGAGTGAATTGACCATTCGGGTGAAAGAACGGCCTGATCGCCTTTCATCCATACGTGACGCGTCTCGCCTACCTCACCCATGAAGTGGCAGATAGCATGATCTTCGGGAATTTCGAAATAGAAGTAGGCTTCCATACGACGGCTGTGTACGTGTGCCGGCATCGTGTTCCACACACTTCCCGGAGCGAGTTCCGTCATACCCATCTGCAACTGGCAGGTAGGCAACACCTGATTCACCAGCATCTTATTGATGTTGCGGTGATTGGAACCTTCCAAAGAACCCATTTCAGCTACTACGGCATCGGCTTTCGTCACCTTACGGTCGGGATAATTGCGGTGTGCAGTCAGTGAGTTGAAGTAGAATTTAGCAGGATGAGCAGCGTCTTTGCTTTCGAAAGTCACTACGCGGTCGCCCGAACCCAGATAAAGAGCTTCTTTATAGTCCAGTTCGAACTCTGCGTCGCCTGCTTTCACAATACCGGGACCGCCAACATTGTAGATACCCATTTCGCGACGGGTGAGGAAGAACGGAGCTTTCAGCGGATCAATCGCTTCGAGCGTCAGCACCTCTCCTACCGGAAGCGCACCACCTACCACCATACGGTCGTACATGGAATATACCATATTTACTTCATTGGGGACAAATATCTTTTCGATTAAGAAATCTCTGCGGATTCTTGTTGTATCATAACTTTTTGCATCTTCCGGATGCGCAGCATAGCGAATTTCATAGTTCGTTTTCATACCTTATTTATTAATAGTTATTGAATAAGTTCTCTTTCTACGTGCACTTCGTTTACGTACACGATGCAAAAATAGCAAAAGAAAACGGGTTTACCTTGCAATTTTGTTCCAATTATCCACCAAAAATGTCCAGAATCCGTGCAATGTATACTTTTTTAACGAACTATAATACGTTTTGGGAGAGATTTCTACTTAATGCAATGAAAAAAAGAAAGAAGCCTCTATCTCTCGAGCCGCAAGAGCAAATAATATAAAATATGGAACAAGAAAAAGCATCTAATTTGCCAATTCAGCTAATAATTAGCAGTCTACACCGTTAAAATTGCATAAATAGGAGGAAATGTATTATAACACTAATTATAATATATTAGTTTTGTAAATGTTTAAATAAGCAAGCAAAATCAACAAATACGTCAAGATATACAACTTATGACAATTATTAAAGGACGGACAGAAGATACTTTAATAAAGATAGGAGTGATATGTATTTACATGCTTCTATCCATTAACCTAGCTTTTGCCCAAACAAAAAATATAACAGGAATCATCATTGATGAGGAAAGCCGGGAACCATTGACAGGTGCTTTCGTCACAGTGAAAGGCAGTCGGCAAGGCTGTATTTCAGATCTGGATGGGAAGTTTACCCTCCAACAAACCCTCCCCGGACAGCAAATGCTGGTTATTTCTTACATAGGATACCAAACTATCGAAGTGCCTGCCCGGCATAATATGATGGAAATCCGGTTGCGTCCGAACGTGAACGAACTGGATGAAGTAGTAGTGCAGGTAGCGTATGGCACTGCCCTCAAAAGATCAATTACCGGGGCTGTTTCCGTAGTGGACAGTAAGCAAATCGAAATGCGTCCGGTCAGTTCTGTAATCTCCGTGCTCAACGGAGCAGTACCGGGGCTACAGATAATTGACGGAGTGGGGCAGCCTGGCATCGAAGCGGAAGTCCGGATCCGGGGATACAGTTCGGTGAACGGAAGCAATAAGCCGCTTTACGTGGTAGACGGTATACCCTATACGGGATGGATCACCGATCTTAATCCGGCAGACATAGAAAGCGTCAGCGTACTGAAAGATGCTGCTTCATGCGCATTGTACGGTAGCCGGGCTTCGAATGGTGTGATTTTAATTACCACCAAAAAGGCGAAGAAACAGGGAGTTTCCCTTCAACTGGACATTCGCCACGGCTTCAGCGCGCGTGGACAGGGTGATTACGAACGTATGAATGCCAATCAATTCATGGAAACGATGTGGCAGGGGTATCGCAACCAGCTTATCAGCAACGGCAGTAGTCCCGAAGAAGCGACCATCGCCACCAACAATGACATTATCAGCAAAGTAGGAATCAACATCTATAACAAAGCCGATAATGCCCTTTTCGATGCAAACGGTCATCTGGCATCCGACGCCCGGATACTGGACGGATATAAGGACGATCTCGACTGGTATTCTCCCTACACACGTAACGGTCACCGCCAGGAATACAACCTAAGCGGAGAATCCGGCAATGAAAAGAACCGGATCCGTTTCTCGCTAGGCTATCTTAATGAAGACGGATATACCAGGAAAAGTGATTTCAATCGTCTTAGCGGCTCACTCAACGCTGACTTCACCCCACGCCCATGGCTAAAAACGGGCTTGTCGCTCGGAGGCACTCACCAGAAAACGAACTGGGATATAGGAGCCGCCGGAAGTGCGCAATCCAATAACCTGTCGAATGCATTTTACTTTGCACGGAGAATAGCACCTATCTATCCGGTGCACCTCCACTATACAGAGGATGTATTTGCCAGCGACGGCTCATTGCTTCATTCCAAAGGAGATTATATCCTGAACGAAGAAGGCGGAAAACAATATGATGACGGTTCGGAAAGCCGTTCGGAATCGGATGCCGCCAGCAATGGACGCCATCTACTGTGGGAAAGCGAAAAGAACAAGTTGTGGAACGCTGCCAATACCTTGCAAGGAAATGCCTATGTGGACGTTTCTTTCCTACGCGATTTTACATTCTCATTGAAAGGCAATATCAGCCTGCGCAATATCGAGGACAGCCAATACGGAAATGCGGAAATAGGCGCTTACAAGGACACTGGTTTTATCAGCAAGATCGATCAGGAATATAAGGAATACACCCTGCAACAGCTACTGGCATGGAAACACCAGTTCGGCAGGCATTTCGTAGAATGGATGGTGGGGCACGAGAACTATGATTACAAGCTTAATTTCGACGCCATACAGAAAAAGAATGAGAGCTTTCCCGGAATAGACGAACTTTCAAATTTCACCACCACAACTTACAGTGAGGGATATAAAGACACCTATCGTACAGAGGGTCACTTCACACGGGCCCGGTATGACTACAACGAAACTTATTTTGCCGAAGCTTCTTTCCGGCGCGACGGTTCCTCCATCTTCCATACAGACCATCGCTGGGGTAACTTTTGGAGCGTAGGTATCGGCTGGATGCTTTCCAACGAAGCGTTCCTGAAAAACGTGTCGTGGCTGAACCGCCTCAAGTTACGGGTTTCTTACGGGCAAGTGGGAAACGATAACTTCGGAAGCAGCAACGGCCTGTACCAGTGGATGTCTCTCTACGGCTCTGCCGTCAACGGTGGAGAAGCCGCTTACTACAAAGTGCAGAACGAAAACCCGGAACTAAAATGGGAAACGAATTCTTCGCTGAATATCGGTCTGGAAACTCGTCTTTTCAACCGTGTGAACCTAAGTTTCGAATACTATAACAAGCATTCGGACGACTTGCTGTTCAAGTTTATCCAACCACTATCTGCCGGTGCCACTGACTCATCGACAGGCCTTTCCACCGTCTGGCGAAACATTGGAGATGTTTCCAATAAAGGATGGGAATTCTCTGCCGACGGGGATATCATCCGCAACCGGGAATGGGAATGGAATGTAGGTTTGAACCTTTCCAAAGTGAAAAACAAGATCGGAAAACTGCCGGATAAAGATCGGGAAGAGGGAATTACGAACGGAGATTTCCAGAAGTTCAAAGAGGGACACAGCATTTATGAATTCTGGCTGTACCAGTATGCTGGCGTAGACCAGATGACAGGTCGCAGTGTATATCTGCCGGACTTCAACGCTTATTACATTGCCGGAGAGGATGGAAAAACACCCGTAAACGGAGAAGAGAGCACCGAAGGCAAAAATCCGATTCCGACAGACAGTTGGGTAGACATCAACGGACAATATTATACAGGCGACCCGAGATATGCACGCAAAGACTGGTCGGGCAGTTCATTACCGAAGATAAACGGCTCGGTCACCACCTCTCTCCGCTGGAAAGACCTGACTCTGTCCGCCCTGATGATTTTCAGTTGCGGTTCCAAAGTCTTCGACCAGCCTTATCAGACTCTGACATCGGTAGGCGTACATTCATTGACTCCCGATTTACTGAATGCATGGACAGCAATCCCCGAAGGCATGACGCCCACATCGCCCAACCGTCTCGATCCATCGGGTATTCCGCAAGTGAATCTGGATGCAACGATCAATGGATATAACAGCCAGAAAGCATCTACACGCTATATTGTAAGCGGTGACTATCTAAGCATCAAGAACATCACCCTCTCCTATCGCCTGCCCGCCACATGGAGCAAACGATTGACACTCGGCGGCATCCGCTTACATGCTGCCATAGAGAATGTCGCCCTGTTCAGCAAACGCAAAGGACTGAACCCGGTACAGACCTTTGACGGAATCGTCAACAATTATACGAGTATCGCCCGTGTTTTCTCGTTCGGAGTCAACATTAACTTATAGCCTTATGAAGAAAAAAGCCATACACATGAAATTCCTGAATCACTCCATAGGATTCTGCCTGCTCCTGACGCTGTTGTGTTACTCCTGCGCCAGCGACTATCTGGATACCGCCCCTACCAATCAGGTATCTCCTGCCGATTTATTCAAGGATGAAGCGTACGCTGCCTATGCTGTCAGCGGATTGGAGAAGTTGATGAAAACCACTTACCCCACTAATAAACTCGATGGCGTGTCATTCAACGGTGAAGGATCTGTCAAACTGATGTATGCCGAGTATCAGGGGGCTGACATGTATTGTCCCCGCAACAATTTCTATACGATATTCAACGGGGCTTCTCATGCCATACCTACCAGTAGTTACACGGAGTATATGTGGCATTATTACTACAAAGTAATCAGTAATGCCAACGCTATTATAAATTATGTCGATCCCGAAAGTAGTCATAAATTCAAATATATCTATGCGCAGGCGCTAACCTACCGTGCCTATTGTTACCTGCAACTGCTGCAGTTCTACTCGCCACGCTGGTGTGATTCGCAAAACGGCAGTGCTGACGGGGTGGTTCTCCGGCTCAATACATCTTCTACCGGCGACTGTCCTCTTTCTTCTATGCTGGCCTGTTACGAACAGATTTACATCGACCTTAACCAGGCCATCACCTATTATCAGGCATCCGGAATTGCCCGCAAAGAAGACGAGAATCACAAAATCAATGTGAATGCCGCTTACGCCACCTATGCCCGTGCCGCACTCACCCGTGAGGATTGGAGTACTGCCGCCCATTACGCTGCACTAGCACGTGCCGGTTATCCGCTTATGAATGCCGATGAATATTTCGACGGATTCAGTACCGTCAACCGCGAATGGATATGGAGTATCTATGACAGTGAAGAAGAATCGCTGGGAAACTCATCCCTATTCTTATGGATTACGCAAGCGAATTTTGATAATTTCTCGAAAAAAAAGCATCCGTCCTAATTACAGCGAACATAATCGTAACTAATTTCGCTCTAACTGCATTCAGAACCGACATCTTATTTTTTCCCTCTTCGACCTTTCTGTCATAATATTTCTTC